>JBJTPC010000252.1:0-10308 GCA_046074905.1 Gammaproteobacteria bacterium | reverse complement strand
CATGTCGGCATCTATCTGGGTGCCGGGGAGTTCGTGCACGCACCTGCAAGCGGCAGGACGGTCGAGCGTGCGCGGCTCGACACGCCGTGGTTCATCCTCGCGTTTGCCGGGGGCGGGCGACTGCCGGTTGGCGATTGATCGTCGTGCGGCGGGGCATGCTCATCGTGCGCGCCGGAAAGCCTCGTAGCACTTGAGTTCCACTTCCGCCGACAGATAGCCCGGCTTCACCGGCTCGTTCCGCAGCAGGTCCGTGCTCAGGTATTTCTTGTTGTCATCGCAGAAGATGGTGACGACCACCGCCGAGGGTCCGAGGCGCTCCTGGACCTGCAGCGCGGCGAGGAAATTCGCGCCGCTCGAGATGCCGACGCCCAGTCCGAGCTGTGCAGCCAACTTCTGCGCCATCAGAATCGCGTCGCCGTCGGCAACGTCGATGATGTCATCCAGTTCGTCGAGCTTGACGATCGCCGGGATGAACTCGTCGGAAATGCCCTGGATGCGATGCGATCCCACCTTGCAGCCGGTGGCCAGGGTCGGCGATTCCGCCGGTTCCATCGGATGTACCCGCAGCCCGGGATAACGTGAACGCAGGTAGCGGCCCGTACCCATCACCGTGCCGCCAGTCCCGACGCCGGCCACGAAAGCATGCAGCGTCAGGCCGCGGGCTTCCAGTTGGGCGGCGATCTCCGGTCCGGTGGTGAGGGTGTGCGCCTCGGCATTCGCCGCGTTGGAAAACTGGCAGGGGAGAAAAACGTTGCCGTGTTCCGCCCGCAACTGCTCGGTGAGGCGGATGCTGCCAAGGAAGCCACCTTGCTGCCTGGAGACCGGCTCGATGCTCGCACCGAAGGAGCGTATCAACTGCACCCGCTCCTGGCTCATCCAGTCCGGCATGTAGATCACCACCGGATGTCCCAGTGCCCGCCCAAGCGCCGCGAAGGCGATGCCCGTATTGCCGCTGGTCGCTTCCGCGATGATGTCGCCGGGCCGCAAGGCGCCGCTGCGGTAGGCGCTGTCCATGATGTGGAGCGCCATGCGGTCCTTGAGGCTGCCGGTCAGGTTGAGGTGCTCGGCCTTCGCATAGAGACGACGATGCCGTCCGCGGAAGTTGAAAGTCACCTCGAGCAGCGGCGTGTTGCCGACCATCTCGCGCAGTGCGCGGAAACGGTCCAGGCACTCGGGGGTCGTCAGGGCAATGTCCATGACGGATTGTAGGCGCACCTGCCGCCTCAGGAACACTCTTTCAGCCACGGCCGGCCGGTCCCTGCCCGGTGCGGACGCGCCCAAAGAAAAGGCCTCCGGGGCGCCAGCCGCGGAGGCCTGTTCGGTGCCTGGCGGGCGCAGACCGTCAGGGCTTCTTCACCCAGCTCTTGTACCAGCCGGCCGCGGCGACCGCCTTGCCCGGGAAGATGCTGCACGGGCCCTGCTTTTCCGTCGGCTTGGCCTGGTAAAGGGCGCAGTTGGCGCAGTGCGAGCCCTTCTTGAACGCCGGATCCTTGGTGCTGGCCGCATTGGCGACGTAGCCGAGGGCCTTGGCGGTCGGGTCCTTGGCGGGGTCGACCAGCGGCAGGGCGGCGGCGGCCTCGACGCGGGTGGATTGGACAACCACGGGAATGGCGGCGAGGCTGAGGAAGGCACCCTTCAGCAGCGTGCGACGCGAAAGATTCTGCTCGCTCATGGGATCACTCCGAAACGGGGATTGGGTCGGCGGTGGTCCGCTGGTCCGGACCTCTCCCGCGCGAAGGGGATTCTAACCTTTTTGCACTGCAAGGGGCTGTGGGTATTTACCCCGACGGTGCCCGTGGAGCGCGCGATTCCCGGAAGCTGGCTCAGCCCGCTTCGCCATGAGTGCCCGGGTGTTCCTCCTCGGCCTCGGGCCGGTAGGGTTCACGCAGGTCGAAGCAGTAGGGCTGCGCACCCGAAGCATCGGCGAAGAGCACGTCGCCGAGGAAAAACGACCCGGTGGGGTAGCCCATGCCGGCGGGGCGGAACCGCGGGTCATGGCGGAACATGGTCCACTCGCGCCACTCGGAAGCGCGGACCTCGAGCGCCGCAAGCAGGGTCGTGCTGTAGCGGGTGCGCGCACGGCGTGCCACCGTCGGCCCCGCCTCGCCGAACAGGGCGCGGCGGGCGAGGTGCAACTCCCAAGCGGCAACTTCGGGCAGCAAGCCGTCGATGCGCTCGAGTTCCCGGCCGATCCGGCCGCGGCGTTTTGCAGGAGTGCGTTCTTCTCGCATGGGAGGACTCTCCCACGAATGGCGGTCCGCAAACTTCGCACCACGTCACGTCCCGAAAGGACGCCGGGAAATTATTAGTAAGCATTGCTTATTAAATGATAAGGTCGGCTTATGAATGCCCGGAGCACGGCGCCGTCAGGCGCGGACACCATCACCTTGCCTTTCGGCCTCGTGGTCTACGACGTGGCCCGCTTCATGCGCCGCGCGATTGACCAGGAGGCACGCTCCCTCGGCCTGTCGATGGCCCAGTGGCGCACCCTCGGCCATCTGCACCGCATGGAGGGTTGCTGCCAGGCGGAACTGGCCGAGGTGCTCGAGATCGCGCCCATCACCCTGGGTCGCCTGCTGGATCGGTTGTGCGCCCAGGGGATGGTCGAGCGTCGCCCGCATCCGACGGACCGCCGTGCCTTCCAGCTGTTCCTGTTGCCGCCGGCCAGACCCCTGATGCAGCAACTGTGGAGCCACTCGGTCCGCGTGCGCGAGCAGGCGATGGCGGGCGTGCCGGCCGATCGCCAGGCGGAGTTGCTGCGCTGGCTGTCGGTGGTCCGCTCGAATCTCGAAGCGATCCAGTCCCCGGGCGCGGATGACGATGCCGAAGAGATGGAGATGACATCATGAACAGCGCAGCCGAGACCCGTTCCCCGCTCTCTCCGCGATGGCGGCCTTTCCTGCTGTGGATCATGCCGCTGGCCCTGCTCGGCGGAGCCGCCTATTACATGGCGAGCCAGGCACGGTATGTCGCCACCGACAATGCCTACGCCAAGAGCGAGATGAGCGAGGTGGCGCCGGAGGTTTCCGGGGTCATTCGCGAAGTACGGGCCACGGAGAATGCGGCCGTGAAGAGCGGCGACGTGCTGGTGGTGATTGCCGGGCCGAACCTGCAGATTGCCGCCACGGCGGCACAGGCGAAGCTGGAACTCGCCCTGACGGATCTGCGCTCGCAGTTGGCGACACGTGCCCAGCGCGTGGCGATGCTGGCTGCGACCCGGGCCGACAACGCCTATGCCCGGCGCAACCTCGAGCGCTTGCAGACCCTGGCGGCGAAAGGCCTGGTAGCGACGGCCAAGCTCGACGAAGCGGAGAAGGCCGTGCAGGACTCCACGGCCTACATCACGGTGCTCGAGCAGGAAATCCGCCGCATAGATGTCGGTCTCGGCGCCGCGGCGAACGGCAATCTCGAGGCGCATCCCTCGGTACGCGCCGCGCGTGCCGCGCTTTCCACGGCACGCGTGGACGTATCTCACCTCGAGGTCCTGGCACCGCGCGACGGCATTGCCAGCCGGGTACCGCAGGTGGGTGACCACGTCACCGCGGGCCGTCCCGTACTTGCCATCGTCGATCCGGCGCAGTTGTGGGTCGAGGCGAACTTCAAGGAAACGGACCTCGAGTATGTCCGTGCCGGTCAACCGGTGGACGTGACCTTCGATACCTACTCCCATCATCACTGGCGCGGCACGGTGGAGAGCATTGCGCAGGCCACCGGTGCCGAGTTCGCGGTCATCCCGCCACAGAACGCGAGCGGCAACTGGGTAAAGGTGGTGCAACGGGTGACGGTACGGGTCCGTCTGGACAGGCGCGCCGATGACCCGCCCCTGCGCGCCGGCATGAGTGCCGAGGTCCGGATCGATACCGGGGATCGCCCGCTCCGCGAACGGTTGTTCGGTCAGGGCTGATGGCGAAGCTCGGTCGCGGCTGGCTGGTGACGGCCTCGGTCATGGCCGTGCTGGTCTACACCATCGACTCCACGGTGGCGAACATCGCGCTGCCCTACATGCAGGGATCCTTGCAGGCCTCGCAGGACCAGATCGCCTGGATCCTGACTTCCTACATCGTTGCCAGCGCCGTCTGCACGCCGCTCGCCGGGTTTCTGGCGACACGGATCGGCATCGGCCGCGTGCTGACGACCAGCGTGGCGCTGTTCACCCTCGCCTCCGTGGCCTGTGGCCTCGCCACCTCGCTGCCGGAAATGGTGGTTTTCCGTGCCCTCCAGGGCGGGAGCGGGGCGGCTCTCGTGCCGCTGTCGCAGGTCCTGCTGCTCAAGGCCTATCCGCCGGCGCTGCATGGTCGTGCCAATGCCCTGTGGGGCATGGGCGTCCTTGTCGGTCCCATCCTCGGTTCCACGATCGGCGGCTGGCTGACCGAGTACTACGGCTGGCGCTGGGCGTTCCTCATCAACCTGCCGGTCGGGCTGCTGGCCGTCGCGGTGATGGTGGCGGCCATCCCGAAGGATGAACCGGATACCCGCCGGCGTTTCGACCGCATCGGCTTCCTGTGGCTGTCGCTGGCGGTCGGGCTGCTGCAATTGGCGCTGGATCGAGGGCATGGGCAGAACTGGTTCCAGTCGACCGAAATCATCGTCGAGTGTGCGCTGGGGGCCTTGGCGCTTTACTTGTTTGTCGCGCACTCGCTGACCCATCCCGCGCCGTTCATTCCACTCGCCTTGTTCCGCGACCGGAACTTCGTGCTGGCGATGGGCGTCAGCTTCTGCATGGGCTTCCTCATCGTCACGCCTGCCGCACTCCTGCCGCAGTTCCTGCAGCAGGTACAGGGCTATCCCGTGGTGGACGCGGGTCTCATGATGGCGGTGCGTGGTGTCGGCGCCATCATCGTGACGATCTGGATGGGCAAGCACAGCACCCAATTCGATGCCCGCTGGCTCGGTGCCATCGGCATGGCGCTGACGGCCGTATCGATGCTGATGTTCCGCCAGTTGTCCGTGGACACGCCGGCCTGGTGGGTGATGTCGGGGGCGTTCATCCAGGGCGTGGCCATCAGTTTCCTGTTCCTGCCGGTCACCAACCTCGCCTACACGACGTTGCCTTCCCATTTGCGCACGGATGGCGGCGCTGCCGCTGCGCTGGGCCGGAACATCGGCAGCAGCGTCGGGCTCAGCCTGATCTTTGCGGAGCTGCTGGACAGTGCCCAGCGCAATCGGGCCTACATGACCGAGAACCTGGACCGCTTCGATACGCAGCATTGGCTCGGCATCACGCCGGCACTGGAGCGGGCAGGTGGCGTGGCTCCCGACGGGTCCGTCGATCCCGGTGTGCTGGGTGGGGTGATCGGGCCCGAGATGGCGCGCCAGGCCGCAGTGATCGGCTACGACAACGCGTTTTCGATCATGGCCATGGCGGTGGCGATGGCTCTGCCGCTGGTGCTGCTCATGAAGATGCCCAAGCGCGACTGAGGAACGGACCGTCCGGTCGCGCAGCAACCGCTGCCGGATTTCGGGGTCTGCCTGGTCAGTGGAGCGAATCGAAAGGATTGCCCTCGGGATGGCGTTGGAATGCCGTGAGGTGCACCACCCGGTCGCGTGCCACCAGCGCCCCACCCATGATGCGGCGGCTTTCAAGCCGCAACTCGCTGGTCGTTGGCGACGATGCCGGCGCGGCCGATCCCTGGCCACGACCGGCTGAGCGTTGCGCTGCGGCAGCAACGACCACCTGGGTGATGAAGGCCTCGGCGCAGCGAATGGTGGGTCGGCGATGGCCGGTCTGCGGCAGTGCCAGCGCATCGAGGGCGTAGCTGCGGACCAACTGCGGGAGCACGGCGGCGAAAGTTTCGGGCGCATCGAAGATCTCGAGGCCGACGGGCTCGTCATTGATGACGAACACACCCCCGACCTGTCGCGGCAGGGCGTGGAATACGCGTGCGAACTGGCCCAGCCGATACTCCCGGGCATCGAAGACATCCAGCTGTCGCGGTTCTACCGGACGCACCAGCGACGGCAGGTGGGAAACACGGGCGCGGTCGCCGGGCCCCAGCAGCAGGGAGGGACGCTGGCGTACGCCTGGCATCGAGAGCCGCGGTTCCGTGGCCACGCAGAGCACGTCCTGCTGACCTGCGTTCTCGCAGTAGAGTCCGTTGGCTTCACCGGCACCGCCCCGGGTGACCCGCGCGGTGCCCTTCGCCAGGGCCGCCTCGAGGGTGAGGTAGTCGGCAGCCGTTTCCGTCCGGGCCAGCAGCGGCACCACTGCAAGGTTGTCGAAGGAACTGGCGGGGCCCAGGTGCAGATTCAGCAGCGATTCGTTGAGCAGGTTCATGGCCTTTCCTCCACAGGGGATGTCCGTCTGGGGGACATTCTGGAAGGGGGCGTGGCTCAACAGATGAGCCACGCAATGAGCCTACTGGATATATTTCAGGTGTTTCCGCGCGAAGGTAGCGCCAGGCCCGCCGGGATGGCTGGCTGAGGGGCGCGCCTAGGCGAGCCCCGGCTGCACCGCGAGCGCGTCGGCGAGTTCCTGCCGTACCCGCTCCTGGAGTTCCGGTGGTCCCAGTACACGCACCGATTGGCCATGCTTGAGGATGTCCATGACCAGCTCACGGTCGTCCGCGTAGGGCACCTCCAGCACATAGGTGCCATCTTCCTGCCAGCTGCCGGATTGCTGGTCATGCCAGCGTTCCGCCGCCACCCAGCGCGCGCGCTCGGCGGTGAACTGCAGGCGCGCACGATGCCGTGGCACCCCGCCGAAAATCCCGTAACTTCCCGAGAGCACCCGATCGAGTTCCGCCCGGTCGATGTCCGTCGCCGGGGTGTCCTGCACGGTGGCGGCCTCCATGGCGTCCAGGGAAAACCGACGGAGCGCATTCTCGCGATGGCACCACGCGTCGAGATACCAGTTTTCGCGGTAATGCAGCAGCCGTTGCGGGGACACCTCGCGATCCTTCCGTTCACCCGTGCTCCGCGAAAAGTAGGTGAGCTTCAGGCGACGGCGGTCGAGGGTGGCGGCGGCGACGGCCTTGAACGACGCCGGTTCGAGGCGCCGGGCACCCTGGGCCACCAATCGGACCCGGGTCCGCAGCGAATCCATGTCATGATCGCCGCGGTCCACCAGCAGGCGGAGTCGCTCGCGGATGGGGGCGAGGTCCTTGCCGAAGTAACCCGGCTGCAGGCTCTCGAGCAGGGTATCCATGGTGAGCAGCGCCTGCAGTTCCTCGGAGTTGAACCACAGCCCCGGCAGGGGCTGGCGGTCCGTCTCGTCGAGGCGATAGCCACCGGCCGCTGCGTCCCAGTACACCGGGATGTGCAACCGGTCCGTCATGTAGGCGATGTCACGCTTGAAGGTGGCACGGGAGATTTCCAGTTCCTGCTCGAACGTCTGTCGGGTGACAATGCGCCGGGCGCGAAGCATCAATTCGATTTTCTGGAAGCGTTCCGTGCGGTCCATGCGGGCCTCCTGCGGATTCGGGATGGCTGGCGGGGAATATGTCCGGGTGGCTCATCTAGGTGGCTCAGTGGAGAATACACCGCTTCTGGCTCATGGCGTGGGCCCGGGCTCACTTGCTAGTCTGCTGCGTCATCCGTCGCCGCCGCGGCGGAATCGCACTCCCGAGGTGGGTCGATGAGCACGCCGATTCCTGCCCTGCTGTCCGGCTCCTGCGGCAAGGACTCCGCGCTCGCCCTGTTCCATGCCCGCGCGGCCGGCCTCGACGTGCGCTGGCAGGTGACCATGCTCGAGGAAACCGGCGAGCGCAGCCGCAGCCACGGGTTGCCGGTGTCGTTGGTACGGGCCCAGGCCGCAGCGCAGGGATTGGAACTGCTTGCGCCAGCGGCGAGCTGGAAAACCTACGAGGAGACCTTCACGAGTGCGTTGCGGACTTGTGCCGCCGCAGGCTGCGCGGCGGCCGTGTTCGGCGACATCGACCTCGAACCGCACCGCGAGTGGGAGGAGAAGGTGTGTGCCGCCGCCGGGCTGCAGGCGCGCCTGCCCCTGTGGCTGCGCCGCCGCGATGAGCGCGCCCGCGAGGTGCTGTCCCTGGGCTTCCGCGCCGTGGTGGTGTGCACCGACAGTCGTTATCTCGGCGACGAATTCTGCGGGCGGCTCTACGACGAGTCGTTTCTCGCCGACCTGCCGGCAGGGGTCGATCTCTGTGGCGAGAACGGTGAGTTCCATACCTTCGTGTTCGATGGCCCGGGGTTCAGCGCGGCCGTGCCCTGGGAATTGTTGCAGTTCGCCGATTACACGGCGCCGCCGGAGTACGGTGGCGTGCGCTATCGCTTCGCACAGCTGGGGCTTGTCTGAGGTGCGGGTGTTGTCGGAGGTGCCCGGGCCATGAAGACGCTGCTGGTGGTCCAGGCCGGTCACCCGGGCGGGCGCATCGAGCGCCTCGTGGGTGCAGTGGTGGAGGGCGTGAACCAGGTGGTACCGGAACTGGGCCCGGACGCGCCGCAGGTTCGCTGCCTCCCGGCCCTGCAGGCGCAGGCCGCGGACGTGCGGAAGGCCGCTGCCGTCCTGCTGGCCACACCCGAGCACTTCGGCTACATGTCCGGTGCGCTGAAGCATTTCTTCGATACGACGTTTTACGCGCTGGAGCCGCACACCATCGGATTGCCGTATGGGCTGATGGTGAGCGCCGGACAGGATGGCACCGGGACCCTGTCGAGCGTGGAGCGCATCGTGACGGGCTATCGCTGGAAACGCGTGGCGCCGCCGTTGCTGGTGGTGGGTGAGCCCGGACCGGATCACCTCGCCGCCGCGCGCGAGTTGGGTGCCGCGCTCGCGGCCGGTGTGGCGATGGGCATTTTCTGACGACCGGTGATGGGCGTAAGGCCGGTTGAGTCCCGAATTCCATTCCGCTGCGGGCTACAATGGTGCCACGGGCCTGTAGCTCAACGGTTAGAGCAGGGGACTCATAATCCCTTGGTTCAGGGTTCGAATCCCTGCGGGCCCAATTTCCGAGACTTTTGCGCGGACATGCGGGGGCGCCGATGGTGACTGGACTCTACGCGGGACTTTGCGGAATCCTGTTGGTCGTGCTCTATGTCCGCGTCAGCCAGCGGCGGCTGGCCATCGGCATTGGCCTCGGTGCCGGTGGCGATACGGTGCTCGAACAGCGAATCCGGGCCCACGGAAACTTCATCGAAACAGTTCCCCTCGCGCTCATCCTGCTCTACCTTTTCGAGCGCTCCGCTGCCGACCCGATGCATGTCCACGTGCTCGGCGCACTGCTGGTCGTGGCACGTCTCGGGCATGCGCAGGGACTGTCGAGCACCGCCGGCCGATCCGTCGGGCGCCTCTACGGGTCGGTCGCTACCGTGGGCATCATCGCGGTGTTGTCTCTCGCCCTGCTGGCGCAGGCAATCCGGGCCTGACGGACGGGCTCTCCACGGTCGGCGCGTCGGACCAGACGGGCGCCGCCGTCAGGGCATCGCGGGCGTGTAGGTGTAGCTCGAGCCGATGCCTAGGGGCAGGCCGAGGCTCCAGTACACGATCAGGAACAGCGTCCAGCCGATCAGGAAGGCAATCGAGTACGGCAACATCAGGGCGACCAGGGTGCCGATACCCGCGCGCTGCACATAGCGGCGGCAGAACACGACAATCAGCGGGAAGTACGGCAGCAGCGGCGTGATGATGTTCGTGGAGCTGTCGCCGACCCGGTACGCCGCCTGGGTCAGGTCGGGCGAGACCCCAAGCTGCATCAGCATCGGCACCATGATGGAGCCGATCAGCGCCCATTTCGCCGACGCCGAACCCACCAACAGGTTCACCAAGGCGGTCAGCAGCACGATGCCGGCGAGCGTAACAACGAGCGGCAGTGCCGCATCGCGTAGCGCATTGGCGCCCTTGAGCGCGAGCAGGGCACCGAGATTCGACTGGCCGAAAGCATAGATGAACTGCGCGCAGAAGAACGCCATGACGATGTAGTAACCCATGCCCGACATGGACTTGCTCATGCCGACGACGACATCGCGATGGGTCTTGACGCTGCCGGCCGCCACGCCATACGCGATGCCGGGCAGCAGGAATCCGATGAAGATGAGCGGCACGATGGATTTCATCAGCGGCGCACCGGAATCGAGCAGCTTGCGGACGCCTTCGGCATCGGGAGCAGCGGCCCAGGGCGTGTCACCGGTCAACGACCACGCGAAGAGGGCGCCGGCGACCACGGCGGTGATGAGCGCGGCTCGCAGACCGCGGCGTTCGGCCAACTGCAGCGGCTCCTGCGTCGGCAGCGTCGCAGGATCCCCATCGACGGCGGTCGCGCGCAGCCGCGGTTCGATGACGAGGTCGGTCAATGCCCAACCGAGCAGCACGATGACCACCGACGAGACGGTGGTGAAGTAGAAATTGTTGAG
>JBJTPC010000251.1:0-4995 GCA_046074905.1 Gammaproteobacteria bacterium | reverse complement strand
CATCGTTTCAGCGCTGTCGGGCACGCTTGGCTGCGGACTTCTTCTTGAGGGTCACCGGCGTTCTCGCCGGACCGGCCTTGCGCGGTGCCTTCCCCTTCCCCGCTGCGGAGGACTTCTTGACCTTCGCCTGCGGCTTGCCTGTGGACCTCTTCCCGGCCGCGACCTTGCTCTTGCCGGTGGACTTCTTCCTGGCTGCAGATTTCTTCTTGACCGCAGACCCCTTCTTGACCGCGGACTTGCGCTTGCTCGCCGGCTTCTCCCAATCCACGAGCATCGTCCCGCGACATTTCGCGGTGCCGCAACGGCAGCCGAACACCTCGTCCATCCCCGGTGGGTCGTCCGGATCGCGCTCGATCATGTAGTCGTAGGTCAACTCCTCGCCCGCGGCGATGGCCTTGACCGCCTCGACGAAGACCCGGTTGCGCTCGATTACGCTCTCGCAATTCGGATCGCAGCTGTGATTGATCCAGCGGGCGTCATTGCCGCCATTGCCCCCATCGATGACGGTGCGCGAGTTCACCGTGAACAGGAACGTGTGGTTGTCGTCATCCGCCTTGTCTTCGTGACGACGGTCCGCCTCCGCATGCGTGATGCGCTCGCCCACGTACTCGGTGATACGGGTGCCCTTGCGGATATCCCGGGCGGCAAACACGCCGCGGCCATGGATCGGCGAATTGCGCACGATGAAATAGGGATTGGAGGCCGGCAGCTTGCTCATGGGTGACCGTGTTGGCTGGAGGATGGAGGGAATCAGACGGCGACGGGGGCACGAATCGCGGGATGCGGATCGTAGCCTTCCACCACGATATCGTCGAAAGTGTAGTCGAAGAGCGTCGGTGCCCGGCGCCGCAGCATCAACCGCGGCAGCGGCCGCGGGACACGAGCCAATTGCGCGTCGGCCTGTTCGAGGTGGTTGAGGTAGAGATGGCAATCGCCACCGGTCCAGACGAAATCGCCCGGCGCGAGATCGCACTGGTCGGCAACGAGGTGTACCAGGAGCGCGTAGGAGGCGATATTGAAAGGTACGCCGAGAAAGATGTCGGCACTGCGCTGGTAGAGCTGGCAGCTGAGGCGACCGCCGGCGACATAGAACTGGAAGAACGCATGGCACGGCATCAGGGCCATGCGGTCGAGCTCGCCGACGTTCCACGCGCTGACGATGATGCGTCGCGAGTCCGGTTGCGTGCGCAGCAGCCTGACGGCTTCGGCCATCTGGTCGATATGCCGACCATCCGGAGCCACCCAGTCACGCCATTGCTTGCCATAGACCGGCCCGAGCTCGCCCTCGGCATCCGCCCATTCGTCCCAGATGCTGACGCCCGCCGCCTGCAGGCTGCGCACGTTGGTCTCGCCGCGGAGGAACCAGAGCAACTCGTGGATGATGCTCCGCGTATGCAGCTTCTTGGTAGTGACCAGGGGGAATCCCGCGGCGAGATCGAAGCGCATCTGCCAGCCGAAAACACTCAGCGTGCCGGTCCCGGTACGGTCCGCCTTGGGATGCCCGTGATGACGGACGTGGCGCAGCAGGTCGAGATAGGCCTCCATCGGTCGCCTCAGGCCTGGCGGTAGTTGCCGCTCGGCACCGGATGCCGATGGGCGTGGAACAGCATCCACCCGCCCATCAGGATCATCGGCAGCGTGAGCAGCATGCCCATGGTGAACCAGCCGAAGGCAAGGTAACCGAGTTGGGTATCGGGGACGCGGACGAACTCCACGGCAAAACGGAACACGCCGTACCCGAGCAGGAACAGGCCGGCGGGTGCCCACCGCGGTCTTGGCCGCGCCGTGTAGACCCACAGGATGAGGAACAGCGCCACACCCTCGAGTCCGGCTTCGTAGAGCTGCGAGGGGTGCAGGACCTGCGGCCCCGTCGGCGTCTGCACCAGGAAGCCCCAGGGCAGATCCGTGGGCTTCCCCCACAGTTCGCCGTTGATGAAATTGCCGAGACGCCCGGTGCACAGACCCACGGCAGGCAACGGCGCCATGAAATCGAGCACATCCACCACCTGTCGACCGCGGCGACGGGCGTGCCAGGCCACGGCGACGATGACGCCCAGCAGGCCGCCATGGAAGGACATGCCGCCCTCCCAGATTCGCCAGATGGTGGTCCAGTCCTCCGCGACGCGCTCATGTCCGTAGAACAGGAGATAGCCGATCCGGCCTCCGAGGACCACGCCGAGCATCGCGTCGAAAATGAGGTCATCCACATCCGCCGGTCGCCAGGTCGAACCGGGCAGTGCCGCCCGCCGGCGCCCGAGCCACCAGGCCGCGAGGAACCCGACGAGGTACATGAGGCCATACCAATGCACCTTGACCGGGCCGATGGCCAAGGCGACGGGGTCGAAATCGGGGTAGGTCAGCATGACGCCAGTGTACCGCCTGTCCCGGTTCAGTCGTACGTGACCCGGACAGCGTACGCCTTGAGGTAGCGGGTCTCGGGGATGGCGGGATGTACCGGGTGGTCCGGTCCCTGCCCGCCGGCCTGGACAATCTGCGCCTGGCGACCCAGGTGTCGCGCCGCCTTCTGGATGGCATCGACCAGCATCGCCGACTCGAGATGCCAGGAGCAGGAGCAACTGACCAGGAGGCCGTCCCGTGGCAGCAATTGCATGGCAAGTTGGTTGATGCGCTTGTAGGCCGCCTGTGCCTTGGGCACGTCCTTGCGCCGCTTGGCGAAAGCAGGGGGATCGACCACGACGACGTCGAACCGCTCCTTGTCGGCAACCATCGCCTCGAGCACCTCGAAGGCATCACCCTGGCGGGTGGTGACGGCCACCCCGTTGCGGTCCGCATTGCGTCGAACGATGTCCAGGGCGGCAGCACTGCTGTCCACGCACACCACCTCGCTGGCGCCGGCACGGGCCGCCTGGATACCCCAGGCGCCGGCATAGCAGAACACGTCCAGCACTCGGGCCCCGCGCACCCACGGGCCCAGCAAGGGGCGATTCCACGCCTGATCGTAAAACCAGCCGGTCTTCTGGCCATGTCGCACCGGAGCGATGAACTGCGCCCCGGCCTCCAGCACTTCCAAGTCGTCCGGTACCGTGCCGAGGGCCTCCTCCACGTAGGCCGGGAGCCCCTCGAGTGCGCGCGCGCCGCTGTCGTTCTTCCACAGCACGGCCTGCGGCTTCACCACCTTCACGAGGGCGGCGAGCAGTTCGTCACGCATTGCCTCCATGCCGGCGGTGGCCAACTGGACCACGCAGGTCTCGCCGAAGCGGTCGATCACGCAGCCGGGTAGCCCATCCGCCTCGCCGTGCACCAGTCGGTAATGCGGCGTCGGGTAGTAGCGCTGGCGCAGGGCCAGCGCGACTTGCAGGCGATGGACGAACAAGGACTTGCCGGGCCGGAATCCGGGGTCACGGGACAGCAGCCGCGCGCAGATCAGCGAGTTGGGATTGACGGTGGCATAGCCGATGAACTTGTCGCGGCTGGAACGAACCTCCACCGCCTGTCCGGCCCGGAAAGTGATCAGGGGTGTCGCCGCCACATCGACTTCATTGCTGAACACCCACAAGTGTCCGGCCCCCAGCCGGCGTTCCTCGTCACGCCGCAGGCGCAGGACGGGCAAGGCCTCGAGACTGTCGGCGGAGGGCATCTCTTCGGGAGTCATCGCGGGCCTCGACGGCAACCCGCCGACAGGTTGTCCGCCGGCTCGGGGTCCCGCATTCTACGCCGCATGACCGCACCCGAGGCCTCGAATACCCCCCGCCACGCCGGCTGGACCGGCGAACCCAGTCCCTGGCTCCTGTCCCACCTCGACAGTCCAGTCCGTTGGCGGCCCTGGCAACCGGAGCGACTGGTGGAAGCCCGTGCGGCGAATGCGCCGGTACTGCTGGTCATGGCCAGCGCGGACTGTCTGCCGTTCGAGCAGATGGCACGGGAATCCTTCGCGGATCCGCTCACCGCGACCGTCATGAACGAAGACCATGTCTGCGTTCTCGCGGATGCGCGCTGGCATCCGGAACTCGACCGCCAACTGCAATGGGCTCATCAACTGCTCACGGGCCGCGCCGGGGGATGGCCCCTGGTGGCCTTGGTCGACCCCCTCGATGCCCGCCCCTACTTCGTCGGCACCTACCTGCCGGCGCAATCCACCGGGTCGTTGCCGGGCCTCCGCGAATTCCTGCAGCAGGCCCGCCAGCACCACCGCCGCACCCGCGCCGCCCTGCTCGCCCAGGGCGAGCGGCTTGCCGCGGCGATGCTGAAATTGCACCCCGCCCGCAGCACTGCCGATGCCGCACCCGACCGAGCGCTGTTGGACCAGGCGCGGGAACAACTCGCCGCCGGGTTCGACGCCGCAACGGGGTTATTCAGGGTGGGCGATGCCGAGATACCGATGGCACTCGCCTGCCGCCGCTTGCTGCGGCATTGGTGGACCTCCGCCGATTCGGCCGAGCCGGATCTTCACGCCCTTTACCTGGCCACCCGTGCGCTCTCGGTCGCCAACACCCGTCCCGCCGCGCCACCCGAGCAACAGGCGGATTGGTTGATCCTGAATGCGGTGACGGCCCACCTCACCGGCGACCGCGTCTTCGCGGAGGCGGCCGACCGGCGGGCCGAGATACTCGGCGAGGCCGCCCGCGATTCCGGCAAGCCCATGCCGGATGATTTGCGCCTGCAGGCATGGCAGGCGCTGGTGGTCGCCGGGCGCTGGCTCGGACGGGATGAATGGTTGGAGGCGAGCGGACGGCAGTTCGGAGATTGGCGTCAGGGTCGCGAACCCGCCGCGCTGCCGCCGGCAACCCTGTCCGCGGCGCTGGCCACCGCGACGGCATTGCTTCCGGTGCGGCGGATTGAGAGCGAGTGCCGCTGGACGGCTGAACTGGCCGCAGCGCTCGCCGCGCACCTTGCCCATCCCGGTGCCACCGCCCTGCCGGGACTCCCCATGGTTTCCCTCGCCGCTGACGAGGGCCGATCATCACCCCTCGGGCTGGCAATCCGGTGCCTGCGCCGACATGCCAGCCAGACCCAGGATGCGCCATGGACGGACAG
>JBJTPC010000250.1:0-2166 GCA_046074905.1 Gammaproteobacteria bacterium | reverse complement strand
CGATTACTCCACCGTCACGCTCTTCGCGAGGTTCCGCGGCTTGTCCACATCCGTGCCACGCAACGTGGCCACATGGTAGCTCAACAGCTGCAGCGGGATGGTGTAGACGATCGGTGCCTGGAAGCAGCTGACATGCCGCGGCATGTTGATGACGGTGACGCCGTCTTCCGACTGGAAGCCGCTCTCGGGATCCGCGAAGACAATCAACTCGCCGCCACGCGCGCGCACTTCCTGCAGGTTGCTCTTCAGCTTCTCCAGCAGATCGTTGTTGGGCGCGACGGTGATTACCGGCATGTCCGCATCCACCAGCGCCAGCGGGCCATGCTTCAGCTCGCCCGCAGCGTAGGCCTCCGCATGGATATAACTGATTTCCTTCAGCTTCAGGCTGCCTTCCATCGCGATGGGATAGAGGGCGCCCCGTCCGAGGAAGAGCGCATGGTGCTTGTCCACGAAGCGCTCGGCCAGCTTGCGGATGACGCCGTCCAGCGCGAGGGTGCTCTCGATGAGGGCCGGCAGCTCGAGCAGGCGATTGATGAGCCCGTGCTCGCGGTCCGGGTCCATGCCATGGTGCTTGCCCAGCGCCACCACCAGCAGGCCGAAAGCCGTCAACTGGGTGGTGAAGGCCTTCGTGGACGCCACGCCGATTTCCGGACCGGCGCGCGTCAGCATGACGAGCTCGCTCTCACGCACCAGGCTGCTTTCCGGCACGTTGCAGATGGCCAGCGTCGAAAGATAGCCACTCTGCTTTGCCAACCGCAGTGCCGCCAGCGTGTCCGCCGTCTCGCCCGACTGGGAAATGGTCACGAACAGCGTGTTCTTCGGTACCACCGGTGAGCGGTAGCGGAACTCGCTGGCGATATCCACCCAGCACGGCAGACCGCAGATCTGCTCGATGAAATAGCGCGCCACGCTGCCGGCATGGAAGCTGGTGCCGCAGGCAACGATCTGCACGGCCTCGGTTTTCTGCAGCACGGCTTCGGCCGCCGGACCGAACGCGGCCGCGAGCAAACGGCCACCGGCCACGCGCTCCTCGAGCGTCTGCGCCACCGCCCGGGGCTGTTCGTGGATTTCCTTCAGCATGTAGTGGGCGAAGTCGCCGCGCTCCACGGCATCTGCCGAGAGTTCGCTCTCACGCTGCGGACGCGCAGTCGGCTTGCCTGCGGCGTCGAGAATCTGCAGCCCCTGACGCGACACCAGAGCGACATCGCCCTCCTCGAGGAAGACGAACTGGCGCGTCACGGGCAGCAGCGCTGCCACGTCCGAAGCCACGTAGTGCTCGCCGGCATTTTCGCCGACACCGATGCCCAGCACCACCGGGCAACCGGCACGCGCCACCACCAGCTCCTCGGGACGCGACTCGCTCAGCACTGCCAGCGCATACGCCCCATGCAGCTCCCGAACCGTGGCCTGCACCGCGTCGAACAGTACCGGATGGACCTGCAAGTGGAAGTGGATACGATGGGCAATCACTTCGGTGTCGGTCTCCGAAGTGAACTCGTAGCCGAGTGACTTCAGTTCGCCGCGCAACTGCTCGTGGTTCTCGATGATCCCGTTGTGCACGATGGCGATGCCGTCGCGCGAAATGTGCGGATGGGCGTTGCGCTCGCTGGGAACGCCATGCGTCGCCCAGCGCGTATGCGCGATGCCGGTATGGCCGGCGGTAGGCGTGTCGTCGAGCGCCTGCTCCAGCATCGCCACCTTGCCCACGGCGCGCAGACGTGCCACGTGGCCATCCTGCAGCACCGCGAGGCCCGCCGAGTCGTAGCCACGATATTCGAGACGACGCAGTCCTTCGATCAGGATGGGTACGACGTCGCGACCGGCCACTGCTCCAACGATTCCGCACATTTCGAGTTCTCCTCAGTCCTGCTTGTCGCCCTGCAGGCGTCCGCGGGCAATCCGCTCCGCTTTTTGTTCTGCCGTCGCCTTGGCCGGGCGCGACCAGCCTTCGAGTGTCACCTGGCGGGCCCGCTCGACCGTCAGCGCATTGGCGGCCACCGGTTTGGAGAGTGCGCTGCCCGCACCGGTCGTGGCATTGGCACCGACCTCGATGGGCGCGACCAGCATCGTGCCGCTGCCGATGAAGGCGCCATCGCCGATGAGAGTCGGCCACTTGTTCTTGCCATCGTAATTGCAGGTGATGGTGCCGGCGCCCACGTTCACCTG
>JBJTPC010000249.1:0-2185 GCA_046074905.1 Gammaproteobacteria bacterium | reverse complement strand
GCGCGCAAACCAGTCCGCCCGGAACCAGTAAAGATTGGCGAATTGCTGGTCGGGCAGCTGGTACAGCTTGCCGTTGGGCGCGGTGGTGAACTTCAGGCCGATGAAGTCCTTCAGGTCGAGGCCCGGGTTGGTATAGGCCTTGCCCGCGCCGGCCATGTAATCCGAGAGCGGCAGGATGGCGCCGTAGCGGTAATGGGTGCCGATGAGGTCGGAATCGGAGATCCAGCCGTCATAGATGCTGCGACCGGACTGCATGCTGGTCTGCAGCTTCTCGACGACGTCACCTTCCTGGATGAGATCGTGCCGGACCTTGATGCCGGTGATCTCGGTGAACGCCCGGGCCAGCGTCTTGGACTCGTAGCTGTGGGTGTTGATGGTCTCGGACACGACCGAGATTTCCTTGACCCCGCGCGCCTTGAGTTTCGCGGCCGTCTGGATGAACCAGCGCATCTCCGCCAGCTGCTGTTCCTTCGACAGCGTCGACGGTTGGAACTCGGTATCGACCCAGCGCTTGGCGGCCGCCTCGTTGGCGTGGGCTGGCGCCACAACGAGGGAGCCCACGGCCAGGAGGCCGGTGATCAGGGTGCGCCATGGGCGCGAGAGGGTGTTGGACACGACGAAGTCCCCTTTGAGATGAATCGATTCCGTCAGCCCCAGCGCAGCAGGGCAGCCATCAGCACCAGGCCGGCAGCGAGGGCGGCACGCGGATCCCAGTCGGTGAATCCTACGGTGCCAAGCATGATCCACGCCAGCGCCAGCAGCCCGATGAACAGCCGGTCCCCGCGGGTGGTGACCAGTGGCAACAGGCCCTTGCGTTCGCGGGTGGGCGAGAGGCGCTCCCAGATTCCCATGACCAGCAGCATCACGCCGATGGCGACGAAGAACCAGGCGACTTCCGGGGTCCAGGCCATCCAGTCGAACAGGCCTTGCGGCTCGCCTTCCATCACACCCTCCCCATCGCGAAACCCTTCGCGATGTAGTGGCGGACGAACCAGATGACGAGCGCCCCGGGAACCAGTGTCAGGACGCCTGCGGCAGCCAGCGTTCCCCAGTCCATGCCGGAAGCGGAGACGGTACGCGTCATGACCGCGGCGATCGGCTTGGCCTCGACCGAGGTGAGGGTCCGCGCCAGCAGCAACTCCACCCAGCTGAACATGAAGCAGAAGAACGCGGTGACACCCACACCCGCCTTGATCAGCGGCAGGAAGATCTTCAGGAAGAAGCGCGGGAAGGAATAGCCATCGATCCACGCGGTCTCGTCGATTTCACGGGGGATGCCCGACATGAACCCCTCGAGGATCCAGACGGCCAGCGGCACGTTGAAGACCATGTGGGCGAGGGCGACCGCAAGATGCGTATCGACCAGCCCGAGCGTGCTGTAGAGCTGGAAGAACGGCAGCAGGAACACCGCGGGAGGCGTCATGCGGTTGGTCAGCAACCAGAAGAACAGGTGCTTGTCGCCGAGGAATCGGTAGCGCGAGAACGCGTAGGCCGCCGGCAAGGCCACCAGCACCGACAGCACGGTGTTGATGGCGACATAGGTCATGGAGTTCAGGTAGCCGCTGTACCAGGATTCGTCGGTGAGGATGGTGGCGAAGTTCGCGAAGTCCAGTGCTTCCGGGAACCAGACGAAGCTGCCGAGGATTGCTTCGTTGGTACGCACGCTCATGCTGGCCATCCAATAGAGCGGCAACAGCGCCAGCAACAGGTACAGGGCGAGAAAGCAGCCGGCGAAACCCGGCCGGGGAAGTCGCCATGGGCGGGAAGTCATGGCGTGCCTCCGGCGCGCCGGTGGTGGGTGGGCGCGGCGTCCGGTGCCGGTTCCTGGGCGGGCTCGCCATGGGATTCGGCCGACTTCAACAAATTGAACAGCACGAAACACATCACCAGGATGATCAGGAAGTACACCAGCGAGAACGCTGCCGCCGGGCCGAGATCGAACTGCCCCACCGCTTTCTGCGTCAGGTATTGCGACAGGAAGGTGGTGCTGTTGCCGGGGCCGCCCCCCGTCAGCACAAACGGCTCGGTGTAGATCATGAAACTGTCCATCAGCCGGAGCAGCACGGCGATGAGCAGCACGCCGCGCAACTTGGGCAACTGGATGTAGCGGAACACGGCCAACCGCGAGGCCCCGTCGATGCGGGCGGCCTGGTAATAGGCCTCGGGAATGGCGCGCAGGCCGGCA
>JBJTPC010000248.1:0-2816 GCA_046074905.1 Gammaproteobacteria bacterium | reverse complement strand
GTGTTCTTCCTGGTCGTCGGGCTGGAAATCAAGCGCGAACTGGTGATCGGCGAGCTCGCCGGCGGTGCACGGGCGCGCTTGCCCTTGGCAGGCGCCATCGGCGGGATGCTGGTGCCTGCGGGCATCTATCTTTGGGTCAATGCGGACTCGGTCGCCACGCAGGCAGGCTGGCCCATTCCTGCCGCCACCGATATCGCCTTCACGCTCGGTGTGCTCACGCTGGTGGGCAATCGTGTTCCGGCGTCCGTCCGTGCCTTCCTGCTGGGGCTCGCCATACTCGATGATCTCGGGGCGATTGTCCTGATCGCCCTGCTGTTCACCACCGACCTGTCGTGGATCTCCCTCGGATTGGGAGCCTTGCTGGTGCTGGCGCTCGCCACGCTCAACCGGCGCGGGGTCACGCAGCTCGCTCCCTATCTCGTCTGTGGCGTCTTGCTCTGGCTTTGCGTCCTCAAGTCCGGCGTGCATGCCACGCTGGCAGGCGTGGTGACCGGCATGCTGGTGCCGCTGCGGGGACCGGCCGGGTCCCCATCGCAGCGTCTGGAGCATGTACTGCATCCCTACGTCGCTTTCGGCATCCTGCCGCTGTTTGCGTTTGCCAACGCCGGCGTCCCGTTGACCGGTCTTGGACTGGACCTGCTTCTGCACCCGGTGACGCTGGGCACGGCATTGGGACTGTTCGTCGGCAAGCAGTTGGGCGTGTTTGCCGCCTGTTTGCTCGCCATCCGCAGCGGCTGGTGCACCATGCCCGCGGGAGCAGACTGGCGTGTGCTCTATGGCGCCGCCGTCCTCACCGGAATCGGCTTCACCATGAGCTTGTTCATCGGTTCACTGGCCTTCCCGTCCGGCGAATTCGACCAGCCACTGCGCACGGGCGTACTGCTGGGTTCGGCCCTGTCCATCACCCTCGGGCTGGGCTGGCTGGCGGCGCTGCCGCCAGTGCCCTCCGCGAAGTCGGGAGCGCGATAGCTCCCGAAGGCAATATGGCCACCAGCACGGGATGGACTCCCGTGCCGGCAGCGCAGCTCTTGTCAGAGCTTCGTCACCTTCATCTTGGCGCGGACCGCTTCGAAGGCGGCCTTGTCTGACGGGGTCAGGTTGGGACGCCCGACCATCACGCCCATGTTGATGGAGCCGCTGGCGTAGTAGACCTCACCGGCCTCCACCTCGATCGGCAGGATGTCCTTGGCCTCCGAATGCACTTCGTACTCGTGACGGCCAGGGGTCGCCGCGATGACGAAGTAGCTGTTGTTCTTCAATACACCCAATTCCTTGCCGGCCTCGCGGACCTTGAAGGAAACCGCCATGCCCACGAACTTCGAGGGCCGGAAGAACACGATCTGGCCCATGCCAGCGGGCGGCTGGCCGATCTCGCCAGGTCCCATGTCCGACGCCGGCGCCACGGCGGCGACGGGCGCCGCCGGTGCTTCTGCGGGTGCAGCGGTCTCGGGAGCAGCCTCGGCGGCCGCCGGCGCGACCGGAGCGGCTCCGTCCGCAGGTGTGGCGGTATCGGCCGGGGCTTCGACCGCAGCCGGTGCAGTCACTGCCTCGGCCGGGGGCGGCGTCGGTGCCGGGGGTGGCTCCTGGGCGAATGCGGCGGACGAGAAAACACAGCCGATGACGGCAACGAGCGCCCACTGGCGCGTGAACATCTGCATGAAAAGTCTCCGTGGACTCAGGGTTGGGAAGGACTCGCCGGCGCTGGATCCGGCGCTGATTCGACGTTTGCCGGCACTGCCAGTGTCTCGGCCGTGCGCGCTGCGAAGAAGGCACCGGCGGGCAGATCGATTTCCCGGCCCGACAGGAAAGCTCCCAGCGCCAGCGGCGTGAAGATACTGAGGGCAATGGCCTCTCCGGTGGTATCGGCCCCCACCATTCCGAGGCTGGAGCGGAGGCGTACCACCACACCGTTGGACAGCTGCAGGCGACGCGCCGCCAGCATGAGCTCTCCGGGCTTGCCGCCCCAGCTCGCCTTGGCGGCATGAGTCACCTCACCCTCACCCGGAGTGCCAGCCGGAATCACTTCCCGCCCATCCTGGCGGTGCGCATGCGCCACGGTGAAAGCAATCTTCTGTCCCGTGGTCGCCGTCTTGGAATTCAGGGCTGTCTCGAGGCGCAAGACCAACGGGGTACCGGCCGGCACCATGAGGTGGGTCGCGACGGCGGTCGGCTCGGGGGCGGATGTGGGCGTCGTCGGCAGAGCGCCGGGAAGGGGTGCAGGTTCCGTGGACTGGGCACGGGCCGTTGCCGTTGCGCTCGCCAGCATGGCGCAACCCACGACCACCAGGCCGACTTGGCTTGTCCTCATCGGCGGTGACCCCCGCATCTGTTGTGCGGGCACTCTAACTTGAGCCGAAGGGTGACTGCAATCGTTCTCGTCACCGCCACCGACCCCGGGATTCGCGCGGCGCGCCCATCGCAACGCAGCCACGCCGGGGCCGATGCCTGCATCAGCGCAGCGAGGCGTTCAGCTTGTCGAGTACCGCCTGGCCGGGGCACAACTCCGCTTCGGTCAACTGGTTCAACGGCTTGCTGACGGTGTTGAGATGATGATGGAGATCGTCCGCCGTCTCGTCGACGAACAGCAGGCCGGTGAGAATCTCGCCCTTGGCGTTCCACTCGTGCAAGTGGTTCATGGCGCCATTCCGGTCGGTCGGATCGTAATCGAGTCCGAGTTTGCGCAGCATCAGGCTCGAGCCATCGTGCTGCACCACGCGCCGCACCGAGCCGGGCGCGTACTCGGCGGTCAATTCCTGACGTGGCTGGATCACCTCGACACGATTGACGGCCTCGTTGTGCTCGCGGAAATAGTCATA
>JBJTPC010000247.1:0-4901 GCA_046074905.1 Gammaproteobacteria bacterium | reverse complement strand
TTTTGTTCTGGTGGCGCCGATGCTGCTGGTGCTGGTGGTGGAATTGCTGAATAGTGCGGTCGAGGCAGCGATTGATCGAATCGGCATTGAACGCCATCCCCTGTCCGGACTGGCCAAGGATCTCGGCTCGGCAGCCGTGTTCGTGTCGTTCGTGATGCTGGGCGCCGCATGGTGGCTCATCCTGGCGGACCACTGAGGCGGCCCGCGCGCGCCACCCCGTCCCGCCAGCCCG
Source organism: Gammaproteobacteria bacterium (assembly GCA_046074905.1). Classification (GTDB taxonomy): domain Bacteria; phylum Pseudomonadota; class Gammaproteobacteria; order Steroidobacterales; family Steroidobacteraceae; genus CAIOHZ01. The sequence goes on along the minus strand of JBJTPC010000247.1, from coordinate 4,669 downwards.
GGTATCATGGGCTGTCTCCTCTTCCAACGGACTCCGGCATGACTGCTCTCATCTGCGGCTCCCTCGCCTACGACACCGTGATGGTCTTCAACGGCCGCTTCAAGGAGCACATCCTCCCGGATCGCATCCACATGCTCTCGGTGGCCTTCATGGTGCCGGAGTTGCGCCGGAATTTCGGCGGCTGTGCCGGCAACATCGCCTACAACCTCAAGTTGCTCGGCGGCGACCCGCTGGTGGCCGCAGCCGTGGGCCAGGATTTCGATCCCTACGCGGCCTGGATGGCGAAACAGGGACTGTCGCAGGAGTGCGTGGCGCGTCACGAGGATGCGTACACCGCGCAGGCCTACATCACCACGGATCTCGACGACAACCAGATCACCGCCTTCCACCCCGGCGCGATGGAGCGCTCCAGGGACATCGCCGTGCCCCGTGACCGCGGGCTGCGCATCGGCCTGATCGGACCCGATGGCCGCGAGAGCATGATCACCCACGCGCAGCAGTTGGCGGATGCGGGCGTGCCATTCATCTTCGATCCCGGCCAGGCCATGCCGCTGTTCGGCGGCGAGGACCTGGAGCGCTTCATCGACCTGGCCAGCTGGGTCGTGGTCAATGACTACGAGGGTCAACTGGTCCAGGAAAGAACCGGCCTGACGCCGGCGCAGATCGCGGCACGTTGCCAGGCCTACATCGTCACGCGGGGAGGGGAGGGGTCGTTGATCCATACCCGCGGGGGCACCGAGGAGATTCCTCCGGTGAGGGCTGCCTGCATCGCCGATCCGACCGGGTGCGGCGACTCCTACCGTGCGGCGCTGATCGCCGGCCTGGGCCGCGGCTGCGACTGGTCGACCACCGGGCGCATGGCTTCGCTCATCGGTGCCATCAAGATCGCGCACCGCGGCACCCAGACCCATCACTTCACGCCGGACGAGTTCGCGGACCGTTTCCGCGAGACCTTCGGCTACGATTTCCGCTGATGCTCCGGGTCGCGGGAGCGGTGCTGCTGTGGCTGGCGTTCCTGCCGGGAGCCAGCGCCGCAGCCCCGGATTGGTCAACCACGCTGGAGCGTATCGCCAACAGCGTGGTCGCCATCCAGATCGACCAGACCCGCGCCTTCGATACCGACTGGAACACTTCCTCGCAGGCAACCGGGTTCGTGGTCGATGCCGAGCGCGGACTGGTGCTCACCAACCGCCACGTGGTCACGCCCGGCCCGGTCACCGCCCAGGCCACGTTCCTCAACCGCGAGGAGGTGGAGTTGCGACCGGTCTACCGCGATCCGGTACACGACTTCGGCTTCTACCAGTACGACCCGAAGCAGTTGCGTTTCGCCCGCCCGGAGTCGATTCCGCTCGCGCCGGAGGCCGCGAAAGTCGGCACGGAAATCCGCGTCGTCGGCAATGACGCCGGGGAGCAGTTGTCGATCCTCGCCGGCACGCTGGCACGCCTCGAGCGGGCGGCGCCGGAGTACGGCAAGGGCAAATACAACGACTTCAACACTTTCTACCTGCAGGCTGCCTCGAGTACCTCCGGCGGCAGCAGTGGCTCGCCCGTGGTCGATATCAAGGGCCGTGCCGTGGCGCTCAATGCCGGCGGCTCTGGCAATGCAGCCAGCAGTTTCTACCTGCCACTGGAGCGCGTGGTGCGCGCGCTGCAGCGCCTGCAAGCCGGCCAGCCGGTTCCCCGCGGTACGCTGCAGGTGGTGTTCGAATACCGTCCCTTCGACGAACTCGGTCGCCTTGGGCTCGACCGCGCCACCGAGTCCGCTGTCCGTGCCGCACTGCCGGGGCGGACCGGGCTGCTGGTGGTGGGCGAAGTGCAGCCGGGCTCGCCGGCCGACGGTCAGCTGGAGGTCGGAGACATCGTCCTGAAGGCCGAGGGTCGCTGGCTGCCGGATTTCCAGGCGCTGGGGGCGCTGCTCGACGACTCGGTGGGCCGCCCCGTCACCTTCGAAGTACGGCGGGGTAATCGAACCTTGCAGGGCAAGGTGGAGGTCGGCGACCTGCACGCGATTACCCCGGACCGCTTCCTCGAGACCGGTGATGCCATCCTGCATCCGCTCTCCTACCAGATGGCGCGGCATTTCAACCTGCCGGTGCGCGGGGTCTTCGTCGCCAATCCCGGCTACCTGCTGGGCTCGGCCGGTGTCCCGCGCGGTGCGCTGCTGGTCTCCCTCGACGGCAAGCCCCTGCCGACGCTGGACCGGCTCGAGGAGTTGCTGCAGGCGATTCCCGAGGGGGGGCGTGCGGCGGTGCGCTTCGTGACCGTCGATGATCCGCGGGCCCCCCAGTCGCGCTCGATCACCGTCGATCGGCGGTGGTTTCCCGCTCGCGATTGCCGGCGCGACGACGCGGTCGGGCGCTGGAACTGCCGTCCCTTGCCGGCGCCACTGCTGCCGGAGCCGGTGAAAGTTGCCACGGCAACGCTGCCGCCGGCGCCGGATGCTCGGGCCGCCAAGCTGGCGCCGTCGTTGGTGGTGGTCAACTACACGTTGCCCTACAGCTCCAGCGGCGTCACGGAACGCAGCTTCAACGGTACGGGGCTGCTGGTCGACGCCGCGAGGGGCCTGGTGGTCGTCGATCGCAACACCGTTCCGGTGGCGATCGGTGATGCACGGCTCATTTTCGGCGGGGCGGTGGAGGTGCCGGCCCAGGTGCTCTACCTCCATCCCCTGCACAATCTCGCCGTGCTGGCCTTCGATCCCGCAGCCATCGGCGCCACGCCGGTCCGCGCGGCCTCCCTGGTGGTCGACGACCTTCGACCCGGCGAAAGGGTCTGGGCCGTCGGCTTGCGCAGCGACGGCCGTATCGCCACCCAGGAGACCCGCGTCGCTTCGGTGGAACCCGTGCAACTGCCGCCGTCACGCTCGCTGCAGTTCCGCGAGTCCAACCAGGACCTCCTCCGACTGGTCAACGGGCCCGCGGATTTCGATGGTGTGCTGGTCGATGCCCGGGGTCGTATCCGGGCCCTCTGGAACAGTTTCGCGTTCGAGAATGGCCGCGAGGTCGTCCAGCAGAATCTCGGCGTCCCGCTGGCGGGGGTCGTGGACCTGGTGGCGCGAGTGCAGGCGGCGCTGCCCGCCGTCCCGCCGCCGGGTGGATTCACGCAGATTCCCGCGGCTCCCGGTGTCGCACCGATGCGCACGCTCGATGTCGAGCTTTCGGCACTCACGCTGTCGGGTGCGCGCCGCTATGGCGTGCCGGATGCGTGGCTGGCGCGACTCGCCGCCCTCGGTGGGGATCGTCGGCAGGTCATCGCAGTCTCGAGAATCACGGGCGGCAGCGACGCCGCCCGTCGCTTGCAGGCGGGCGATATCCTGCTGGCCATCGATGGCCGACCGCTGACCCGCTTCCTCGATGTCGAGCAGGCTTCCGCCGCCGAGCGCGTGCAGGTGACGGTGTGGCGCAGCGGCACCGAGCTCACGGTGGAGGTGGCGACCACGGCGCTTGATGGTCGCGAAGTCGACCGCGTCATCCACTGGGCCGGGGCCACCCTGCATGCGCCGCATCGCGCGCTCGCGGCGCAGCGCGGTGTCGAGCCGACGGGTGTGTTCGTCGCCTACTTCCTCTATGGCTCGCCGGCGACCCGCTATGGTCTCTGGGCCGGACGCCGCATCGTCGAAGTGGACGGTGAGCCGACGCCGGATCTCGATGCTTTCCTCGCCCGTGTGCGCGGCAAGCGCGATCGTGAATCCGTGCGCCTTAAAACCGTGACCTGGAATGGTTCGGTGGAGGTCATCACCCTGAAACTCGATCGCCACTACTGGCCCGCCTACGAGTTGCGACGGGGACCGTCCGGCTGGATTCGCGCGGCACTGGACTGACCACCATGGCGCAAATCGACCTGTTCGGTGGCTCCGGCAATCCTCCCGACAAGCCCGCCAAGCGTCGCCGGGAAAAGCCGCCGGATGCCGCGGAAGTGGTGGAGATGGGTGAATGGCGGCCGGTGGTTGCTGCCGACGCCGGTATCACCGCGGCAGCGACGGGCACTGCCGGGGCGGTGGCGGACAACGGCCTGCCCGCCGCCGACCCGGCCGCGAGCGCGACCGGGGACTTGCTCGCCGTACCCGCCGCTCCAGCCATGAAACGCACCCGGAAAGCCGCTGCGACGCCAACTCCTCGCGCGAAGCGTCCCGCTGCCAATGACGCCGGCGTCTCGCCCGCTCAAGCCGACCCGGCCCTGCAGGCACTGGCTGCGCGGTTGTCCCCGGCGCTGCGTTTCGGCACTTCCAGTTGGTCTTTTCCGGGGTGGGCCGGGCTCGTTTACGGGGGCGCCCATGCCGAGTCCCTGTTGTCGCGTGCCGGACTCGCGGCGTACGCCCAGCATCCCTTGCTGCGTGCCGCCGGCATCGACCGCACGTTCTATGCGCCGCTGGCCGCCAGCGATTTCGCGCCGCTCGCGGCCGCGGTACCCGAGGATTTCCGTTTCCTCGTGAAGGCCCATGCGGCGCTGACCACGCCCTTCGACCAGTGGCGGCGCATGCCTTATGCCGGCCGTTCGCCGCAGGATCACTTCCTGGATGCGGTCCATGCTGCCGATCGCGTGGTGGGCCCGGCACTCGAGGGCCTGGGCACGAAACTCGGCGTGATCCTGTTGCAGTTTCCGCCGCTGGGTGCTCCCTTTGCGCGTACCGCACTCCGCTTCGCCGATCATCTGGCACGCTTCCTCGAGG
>JBJTPC010000246.1:0-5198 GCA_046074905.1 Gammaproteobacteria bacterium | reverse complement strand
GTTTCGGCGGCGTGGCGTTGCTGCTGCTGCCCCACGGCCGCGGCGAGGCATCACCGGTCGGCTGGATGCTGGTCGTACTGCTCGCCTGCATTGGATGGGGGCTTGGCACCGCCTACTTCCGCCATCACCGACCCACCACCGAGCCGCTGATGTTCAATGGCCTGCAGTTGGCAGTGGGCGGCGTGCTGCTGGCTCCCGGCGCGTGGCTGAGCGGCGAGCAATGGCAGGTGAGCTGGACGGCCGAAAGCGTCCTCGCCCTCGGCTACCTGACGGTCTTCGCGTCCTGCATCGGCTACTCGGCCTTCACCTACCTCATGCCGCGCGTGACGCCGGCGCAGCTCAGCACCTATGCCTACGTCAACCCGCTCGTGGCGACGCTGATGGGTTGGTGGTTGCTGGGCGAGCACCTGTCGGCGCTGCAGTGGCTGGGCGGCCTGATCATCCTCGCCAGCGTGGCGGTGATCAACCTGCCGGCGGACCGGCGCTAGCCCGTCGGCGGCCCATGCTCGCGTTACTCGCGGGGACCGCGGCGCACGTCGATGCGGACCTCGCGGGACTGGCCGAACAAGGCGTTGCCGAGCATGCCGGCGAGACTGATGATGATCGAGGTCCACAGGGCAGGCCAGAATCCTGCCACCGTCACGCCGTCGAGCATCCAGGCCACCAGCCCCACCATCCAGGCGTTGATCACCAGCAGGAAGAAGCCGAGCGTGAACAGCGCGAGCGGCAACGTCAGCAGCATCAGCAGCGGTCGCACGGTGGCATTGACCACGCCGAGCAGCAAGCCGGCCATCAGCAGCGTGGCCGCGGAATCGACCGCGATGCCATCCACCCACTCGGTCGCCAGCCACAACCCCAGGGCGGCGAACACCGCCCGCAGCACGAACGCGGTCACTTCATCCTCCTGCCGGCGACGAACACCAGGGTGATGTCCCGCAAGGCCCCGATATCCTCCAGCACCGGGCCGCGGACCGCAATCAGGTCCGCCGGGGCGCCGACCTCGAGTATCCCGGGCAGGCCCAGGGCTGCTCGTGCATCCACCGTCGCGGCGCGCAAGGCTTGCTCCGGGGACAGCCCCGCCTCGCGTACCAGGGCGTACAGTTCCTCGCGCAGGGCCAGGGCGTGCGGCAAGGCGGGTCCACCGGCACCACTGCCGGTCACCACGGTGACGCCGGCCTCGCGCAAGGCGCGCACGCGCGGGCCGGCCGCCGGTGCCCGCAAGGCCACTTGCGGCGGCGGCAGGGCGCGGCGGTAGGGCGTCCAGGAGGCGCGCAGGTCCTGCGCCAGCAAGAGCGGCAGGCCGCGAAACACCTCCGGTGAATCGAGCGCCTCGGCATCGCGCTCCCAGCGCTGTCGTGTGGCCAAGGGCGCCAGCTGGGGCAGCCAATGGAGCGGTTTGCCGGCAGCCACCCGCGCCCGAACGGCCGCCAGCGATTCTCCGGACCAGGTCGGAGCCGTATCGAGACCGAGCCCGACCACGCCATCGACACCCGCGTCGAGGGCAGCCATCAGCCCCGAGCCCCAGCGCAGGCGCGCCCAGACCCGCTTGCCGGCCGTCCGTGTCACGTCCACCAGTTCACGAAGTTCGGCCGGCGGCCATTCCTCCGGGGCATCGACCGCGATGACATCGACGCCGTCCGCCAGGAGTTGCCTGGCCTCTGCCAGCGACGCACCGGCCGGCTGCCATGCCAGCACCGGGCCGGCGACGGCCAGGCGCGGTCCCGGCAGGCGGCGCTGCTCCAGCCGCTCGCGGAGTGCCAACGCGCCGGCCACCGGCGAATCGAATTCCACCCCCTGCGTGACACCGGCGGCGGCCTGGCTCGACAGCGCCCACGGCGCGATCACGCGGGCAGCCAGCGGCCGCAGCAGGGCATCGGCCCGTTCGGGATCGCCATGACCGAGGCGCCAGGTGTGGACGGCAAGATCCACCAAACCGGGCAGCACCGTCATGCCCTCGGTGCTGATCACCTCGGCACCGGCGGGGACCGGCGTGCTGGCCAGCGGGCCGACGGCGGTCACGCGGCCGGCCTCGAGCAACACCACCCCGTTGAGGACGGGCGGGCCCTGGCCGGTCCACACCGTGCCCCCTGCCAGCGCCACAACCGAGGCGCCGGCGATGCCACTCCAGGCGAGGAGCAGGACACCCCACCAGTGGCGACCATGACCGTTGCGGGGATTCACGGGCCTGCCGCCGGTGTCGCGGCGGGCGGCGTGGCCCAGTGGGCGCGAAGTCTGGCCAGCGCGACTTTCCATCCGGCTTGCCGACGCCGCAACCAGGGCGACCAGGCCGGCTCGGCGGGCACGCCCTCGCCGAGGATGCGCAGCATCACGCGACCGGGGCGGGCATCGATGATCCAGTCTTCGGTGATGCAGGCCGCACCCGGCCACGCGGCTGCGGGATCGAAGGCCAGCGACAGGCGCCGCGCCGTGTCGCAGCACTCGATGCGGGCCGACAGCACAGCGCCATCGGCAAAGCGGGCAGTGAATCGGCCACCGGTGCGAGGTTCGAGCTCGATGCTCGCTGCATACCACCGCATCAGCCGTGCAGGCTCGACCAGCCAGGGCCACAACGCCTCGGGCGGCGCCGGCATCTCGGCGAAAGCGGCGTAGCCACGCAGGGTGCGGGAGGTCATGCCGGAAGCGTAAACAAATTCCGCCCCCGCGGCAGCGCCGGCGGGCTCAGGTTCCGCCGGTGGTCAGGGAGGAAGTGTCCGCCACGGGAACCAGGTCGTACATCGACAGGTCATCCAGCGCCTGGGCGAGTGCCACGGCACGCCCGATTTCGTAGCCCTGGCCGTAAACGCATCCCAACTCGCGGACGCGCAGATGAAGCGCCGCGGTTTCCACCGACTTCGCCATGGCGTCGAGGCCGCGGGAGGCACTCCACTGCATCAGTCCGCGGACTGCGGCGTCCGCTGCCGGATCCTCGAGCATCAGGCGAACCTGCGTACCGTTCAGCTTCACCTCGGTGAGCGGCAGTTCGCGGTCGCCAAGCGCCGCGGCGGTCTCCGCGGTGACATCGTCGAGGGCGATGCCGCATCCCAGCGCCCGCAACTGGCGCAGGGCCGCCAGCAGCGAGGTCCACGCGGGTCCGTCAGGCGAGAAGCCGCTCGCCGGGATGTCGAACACGAGGATGTCGGGCGGCAGCCCGGTGGCCACCAGCCGCTCGTTGATCTCCCCGAGCAGTGCTTCGGCCGATCCTGCATTCGCCAGCGTGGCCACGGAAAGATTGATGGTGAAACGCGCCACGCGTCGCCCCACCACTGCCGACTGCGCGGCCAGCGCGTCGATGGCATGGCGCACCACCCAGCGGTCGATCGACGGCAACAGCCCTGCCTGCGCGGCCAGCGGCAGCCAGCCGTCGGGTGCCAGCAACTCGCCGCTCTCGGTGGCGAGCCGCAGCAGGAGTTCGAAGCGTGGTTCGCCATATCCCTGCAGGGGCAGCATCGGCTGCGCCAGCAGGGTCGGCGTTTCCTTGGTGATGGCGCGCATCAGGCGGCCCAGCAGCGGCGACTCGATGCTGGCATTCTCGCGCAGGGGGGGTGTCGCCGCCTCGCTCCATCGCTGTACGCGCAGTCCCTTCGAGTGCTTGGCCTGCCGGCAGGCAGCCTCGGCAAAAGCCAGGGCACGCGCCAGCGCATCATGCCAACCGCCGTCACTGTCGCGGGTCGCGTGATTGGCGATGCCGATGCCGGCCGAGACCTCGATGCGGCCTTCGCCACGCTCGTGCCCCAACTGGGCGATACCCTCGACCAGATCCATGGCGACGCCTTCCGCCGCATTGGCCGCGGCCAGCGGCAGGCAGACGGTCAGCCGACCGCCATCGAGGCGACCGCAGACCGCCCCGCGCGGCACGCGCCGACGGACCGTCTCGGCGACGCGCTGGAGGACCTCGTCCCCCACGTGCAGACCATGCTGCTCGTTGATGTCCTGCAGGCGGTCGATGTCGATGAACAGCAATTGATGGACGCCGAAGGCCGTGCAGGCAAGCTCGGCCTGGCGCTCGAACTCGACGCGCGTCGGCAAGCCGGTATTGCCGTCGTAGCGCTGGTCGAGCAGGTCGCAGATGCGACGCGCCACCCATTCGCCGATACGCAGCGCGCGCATGCCGAAAGCCGCGGCCTCGGGGGGCGCGAAGAAGGCGACGAAACCGACCACCCGCTGGCCACGGCGCCGGATCGGCAAGCTCAGGACACGATGCGAACCGCCGGGGTCGTCCTGACGGGTCGAGCCAACCAGCGGCTGCTGGTTCATGCGCGCGTAGTTGAGGAGATGCCGGTGCAGGGCGCTGACCAGTCGCGGCGCCTCCGGGGCTCCCGGACCGTCCATGCCCTCGGGCAGGCGCTGGGTCCGCAGGATGGCCAGTCCCTTGTCGGGGACGACGAGCGCGCCGATCGAGGCCTCCAGCGGACGGAGCGCGGCCTCGAGCAGACCCGCCGGGTCGTCCACCTGCCCTTCCAGTGCCGAGAGGTCGAGCAGCGAGTCGGCCTCGGTGGGCGCACCGCGGACTGCGTGGCTGACCTGCTCGATCATCCCGCACATCAGCAGTTCGCGCTGCAGCACCTCGAGCGCCGGACGTACCAGGCTGAGCACCAGCGAGAAGGGCCGCGCTTCGCGCGTCCCCGGCACGAACAGCGAAACCACTGCCAGTGCCTTGCCCGCCTCGCCGCGCAGGCAAAAGGAATAGACCATCGCCTCGTTGGCCGCATCGGCCATGCCATCGAAACCGTAAGCGGCACCGGCCGGACCGTTGATCACCGCCTGTGCGGCGTCGCGCATCTCGTGCGGCTCCAGTCCCTCGCCCTGGTAGAGCGGACGCAAGTCCGGGGAATAGATGCAGACGTGGCGGGCACGCGGCAGCAGCATCTTGATGAGCCGTGCATGGGCGTCGAGTGGCGCGCTGGCCATCGCCAACAAGGCGTCGGCGGCCGGGGGCTCGGCCAACCGGGAGGGAACGGAGGGGGTGAGGTCATCCATCAGGACGCCACGGTAGGGCAAACTTCCGCGCTCTTCCGTGACGGGTTCGACACCCGCTTCGGTCGTCGGCGGGCGGCCGTGGCGTTGTGACGCGGTTAACAGTCGCCGCGATCGCCGCCGCGAGGGCGGCGTCAGCGCAGGAAGCGCGCCGGGTCGATGGGATGGCTGGCGCGACCCGTACCCTGACGGATCTCGAAGTACAGCGCGGCCCGGCCCTCGCC
>JBJTPC010000245.1:0-2109 GCA_046074905.1 Gammaproteobacteria bacterium | reverse complement strand
TCACCAGTCCCGTGGGGCTGGTTTCAAGGTGGATATCGCTTGCACCGGCGCGTAGTGCATCGAAGAGGGTCGAGTGGACCAGCTTGACGACAGGACTGGCGTCCTGGCTGATCGAGGCGAGACTCAGCGCTTCCACCTCGCCCTGACCGTCCGCTGATCCCTGCGCCACCTCGAGCGCGGCATCCATCGCGCGCATCGACTGTTCGTGGCGAGCTATGTAGGCCCGGATATCCCCGCGGGACGCAACCACGACCGTGAAGCACTCGGGGATACGCGACTCCAACCACGGACGCAGCGTCGCATCGAGCGGATCGGCCAGTGCCGCGAAGAGCTGTCCCTCCCGCCGTACCACCACGCAATTGCGCCGCATCGCATCGGCAGTGCCGAGGCGATCGAAGGCGGGTTCTCCCTGGAAAAGCTCGGCAGCACCCCAGTATTCGATGTGCAGCGCCGAAGCCAGGGCGACTGCCTGCTCCGCGCCTTCCTCTGCCGTCGAAAAATCCGGCAGCGCACTCATTGCAGGCTCCCGGCGAGCTCGAAAATGGGGAAATACATCAGCACCACGATGATGCCGATGATCAGGCCGATTACGGTCATCAGCAGCGGCTCGATAAGCCGAGTCAGAAGATCGACTGCACGCGCCAGTTCCTCGTCGTAGAAGGCCGCAATCCGCTCCATCATCTCTCCCATGTTGCCGCTGCGCTCGCCGACACGCAGCATGCGCACCGCTACCGGTGTGGTCAGGCCATTACGCTCCAGCGCCGCGGCCAGCGACTGGCCCTCGCTGATGGACTTGGTGGCCACCACCAGACTGCCACGCAGCGACTCGCCGAGCAGGCCGTCGGACATGCGCAGGGCGGTCACGGCCGGCGTACCGCCACGGAGCAGCATCCCGACCGTGCGATAGAGTCGAGCCAATTGATAGGTCTGAAGATGGCATCCCAGCGCAGGGATTCGGCTCAGACTGCGACCCAGGGCATGGCGAAAGGCCGGACGGGTGACACCCCAGATCCCTGCCGCAAGCGCACTACTGAAGCCGATGGCCACGGCCATGCCATGCGCCTCGAGCAGGTGGCCCCAGCGAATCAGCAATCGCGAAGCCAGGGGCAACTGACTGCCAAGGTCTTCGTAAATGCTGCTGAAACGGGGGACGACATACCCGAGAAGGAAGAGCGTCACGAGGACACCGGCCACGCAAAGAACCACGGGATAAACCGAGGCACTGACGACTTTCTTGCGCAATCCGTCCACCTGCAGCTGGTAAGCCACATAGCGCTGCAGGGCCTCCCGGATGTCGCCGCTGCGCTCGCTGGCGCGAACCGTGGCCACGTAAAGGGCCGGAAAACTGTCCGGCTGTTCCGCGAGAGCGGCGGAAAGCGTACGGCCCTCGAACAGTCGCGCGCGAATCTGCTCCAGCGCACGCCGGATGGCGGGATCGGACTCCTTCTCCGCGAGGCCTTCAATCGACTCGACGAGTGACAGGCCGGCGTCCATCAGGGCCACCAACTCCTGACTGAAGCTGACCAGTGGCACGCGCGCCGTCTTGGCACGGAACCACATCGCCCGCGCCCGGATCGCGATGGGCTGCTGTCCCTGCTCCAGCACCTGGCGACGCGCGTCGGCCTCGTCCACGGCCTCCACTGCGTAGGCGATGACCCCGCGAGTGCCGTCGAAAGCCTTGATTTCAAAGTGCATGGCCAGCGGTTACCAGTTGGTGATATCCGCATTCTCGCCCTCGCCACCCTCACGACCATCCTTGCCGTGAGAGGAGAGATCGAGCTCGCCATGCGTGCCGGGCTGGACATAGACGTACGGCCGGCCCCAGGGATCGTTCGGCGCTGCCTTCTTCAGGTAGGGACCCGCCCATCCCGGGACGCTGGCAGGGGCCTGGGTGAGTGCCTGCAAACCCTCCTCGGTGGTGGGATAGCGACCAACATCGAGTCGGAACTGGTCAAGTGCCTGCTCCAAGGCAGTGATCTGCGCCTTCGCCGCCTTGGCCTGACTCTTGCCGACCTGGGCGAAGTACCGCGGCGCGACAAAGGCCGCAAGCAGACCAATGATGACCATCACGACCAGCAGTTCGAGCAGCGTGAATCCGCCCAGGCGGCG
>JBJTPC010000244.1:0-13969 GCA_046074905.1 Gammaproteobacteria bacterium | reverse complement strand
CCGCGAGGAGTACTACCACCTGCAGGATCCGGACTGGGCGGCGTCCAATCCCGATCGAGTGCTTCCGGACGCAGCAAGGCATGATACTCGGGATGCAGTTCCACGACGTCCGCTACCTGCGCCTGCAACGGCGTGAGGGGTAGGGCAGCCGTGCGGCGCTCCCAGGCCTCGAGATACATCCTGCGCAGGGCGTCACGTTGCTGGTCATGAAACAAGGGCATCAGGCGGGCTCCCGGGAGGGCGGAGGCAACTGGCCCTTGGCGATCAACTTGCGACCATGGCGGCACAGGTCGGCGACGACGCAGTGGGCACAGTCGGGCTTGCGTGCCTTGCAGACGTAGCGTCCATGCAGGATCAGCCAATGGTGGGCATCCATCAGGTACTCGGCCGGCACCCGCTTCATCAACGCGTCCTCGACCGCTCGCACGGTTTTCCCCGGGGCCAGCCCGGTAATGTTGGAGACACGGAAGATATGGGTATCCACGGCCATGGCCGGTTGGCGGAAGGCCGTGTTCAGCACCACGTTCGCGGTTTTCCTGCCGACACCGGGCAAGGCCTCCAGGGCGGCACGCTCCGCGGGCACCTCGCCACCATGCCGTTCGAGCAGCAGGCGACACAGTTCGATGACGTTCTTCGCCTTGGCATTGAACAGGCCGATGTGCCTGACGTAGGGCGTGAGACCCGCAACGCCGAGGGCAAGAATGGCCGCTGGGGTATTCGCCACCGGAAACAGGCGCCGCGTGGCCAGGTTCACGCTCTTGTCGGTCGCCTGCGCCGAGAGCACCACCGCCACGAGCAACTCGAAGGGCGTCCGGTACTCGAGTTCCGTACGCGGTTGCGGATTCAGCGACTGCAATCGGGTGAAGAACTCACGGCGCTCCGCAGGATTCATTCCGCTGGTTCTCCCTGACAGTCCCGTTGGCTGCGCCAACGCTCGGCACGCGCCGTCAACGCCGCTTCGCGCCGACGGGCCCGCTCTTCGTGCCTTCGACCATGCGCAGCATGACGTTGACGGAAGTGCGCCGCTTCGGTCTTCAATCGTGCCTCGTCCCGGAGCGTTTCGCCGGTGGCCTCCATGCGTATGCAGTCCACGGGACAGGGCGCGAGGCACAGTTCGCAACCGTTGCATTCGGCGGCCACCACGACATGCAGTTGCTTGCGTGCGCCCAGGATGGCGTCGACCGGGCAAGCGGGCAGGCACTTGGCACACCCGATGCACGCCTCCTCATCGATGACGGCGACCCGCGGCGGCAGGAACTCGCCGCAGTGGGAATCCAGGGTCAGCGGCTGCGAGCCGAGTCGGCGGGCGAGGGCCGCCAAGGTCGTCGGGCCACCCGGCGGGCAGCGGTTCGGCAGTGCCTCGCCAGCCGCCATCGCCTCCGCGTAGGGCCGGCAGCCCGCATAGCCGCAGCGGGTGCATTGGGTCTGCGGCAGCAGCGCATCCAGTTGGTCTGCCAGCACCGACACGTCGGGGGCGGCGGAAGTTACCATGCGGCGTGCTGCGTCCGAGGCTACTTGACGATGCTGCCGGTCGCAGCACCGGTGTCCGGCGACAGCACGAAGATGCCACCCTCGCCGTTCTCCGCCGCCAGCACCATGCCCTCGCTCGTGCCAAAGCGCATCTTCCGGGGCTTCAGATTGGCCACGATGACCACCTGGCGACCCACGAGTTGCTCCGGGGCGTAGGCAGAACGGATTCCGGAAAAGATCGTCCGCTCCTGCGGAGTGCCGTCGGGGCCTGCGCCGAGCGACACGCGCAGCCGCAGCAGCTTGTCCGAGCCGTCCACGGCCGTGGCTTCGAGCACTTGCGCCACCCGCAGGTCGATCTTCATCAAGGACTCGATGTCGATCTCCGGGGGCGTGCCGGTGGTAGCCGCGGGGGCAGGGGTGGCTGCAGTCGCCATTCCCTGTGGCGGCGTCCGCTTGGCGGGCTTCGCCGGCGCAACGGTCTCGCTTGCACTGGCCTTCGGTGCAGCTGCAAGGTCACCGCCGCCGATCACCAGTTGCGACACCACCTGCGGATCGAGCCGGGTGGCGAGTGCCTCGTATGCACGGATGACATGGTCCAGCAGGGGGGTGTCGAGGTCGTGCCACCGCACGACCGGCGACTGCAGGAACTGCTCGGCACCTGTCGCAAGTTGCGGCATCACGGGCTTCAGGAAGCCGACCAGCAACCGGAACAGGTTGAGACCTTGCGTGCAGACAGCCTGGACATCCGCTGCGCGATCCGGGTCCTTGACCAGCAGCCACGGCTTTTGCGTGTCGATGTACTGGTTGGCCTTGTCCGCGAGTGCCATCACTTCGCGTACCACCGCCGCATAGTCGCGACTCTCGTAGAGCGCCTCGATGCGAGGACGGGCGGCGACGAATTCGGCGAAAAGCGCCGGCTCGGGCAGGGCAGCCGCCAGACGACCCGCGAAACCGCGGGTCAGGAAACCGGCACAGCGGCTGCCGATGTTCACTACCTTGCCCACCACCTCGGCGTTGAAGCGCGTGGTGAAGTCATCGAGGTTCAGGTCCATGTCGTCGAGGCCCGGCGTGAGCTTGCTGGCGAAGTAGAAGCGCAGCGGCTCGGGCGGGAGCAGGTCGAGATACTGGCGGGCGGTGATGAACGTGCCGCGCGACTTCGACATCTTCTGGCCGTTCACCGTCAGGAAGCCGTGCACGAACACGCCGTTCGGGGTACGCAGGCCGGCGCCATCGAGGACGGCTGGCCAGAACAGTGCGTGGAAGTACAGGATGTCCTTGCCGATGAAATGGTAGAGCTCCGTGCCGGCCGCAGCGGCGCCTGCGGCCTCCCAGAACTCGCGGTAGGCCTGGTCCGCATCGACGCCACGTTTCGCCGAGAGCGCGTCGAAGCTGCCGATATAGCCGATGGGGGCATCGAGCCAGACATAGAAATACTTGCCCGGGGCGCCGGGAATCTCGAAACCGAAGTAAGGTGCGTCGCGGGAGATGTCCCAGTCGCGAAGTCCGGCCGCGAACCATTCATCGAGCTTGTTGGCGACCCCGGTGTCCACCGTTCCGCTGCGCACCCACTGGCGCAGCAAGGGCTCGAAGTGTCCCAGCTGGAAGAACAGGTGCTCGCTGTCGCGCTCTTCCGGGCGGGTTCCAGAGATGGCCGAGACGGGATCGAGGAGATCGGAGGGGGAGTAGGTGGCTCCGCACTTCTCGCAGCTGTCGCCGTACTGGCCCGGTGCGCTGCAGCGCGGGCAGGTGCCCTTCACGTAGCGATCGGGCAGGAACATCCCGGCGGTGGCGTCGTAGGCCTGGCGGATGGTGCGACGCGCGATGTGGCCGCCGGCATCCAGCGCATGGAAAATCTGTTCCGTGCGGGTGCGGTTCTCGAGGGTATGCGTGCTGTGGAAATGATCCACGCCGATGCCGAACGCCGCAAGTGCCGCGACGTGCTCCTCGCGAATCTGCGCGATCAGTTCCTCCGGCGTCACTCCCTCCGCCTGTGCCTTCAGCATCACCGGCGTGCCATGGGTGTCGTCCGCACAGACATACCAGCATTCATGCCCGGAGAGCCGCTGGTGGCGCACCCAGATGTCCGTCTGGGTGGCCTCGATCAGGTGGCCGAAGTGCAGGGGGCCATTGGCATAGGGCAGGGCACTGGTGACGAGGATGCGGCGCATGGCGGGAAGTCCGGAGAACAATGCGCCATTATGCCAAAGGCGGGCCTCAGTCCCCGTGATTCAAGTGACCGACCTTGACGAAGAACCGACCACCCCGCGGGGCGCTCCAGGACTGCCGTGTTCCGGGGGGGCGTCGGGACCACTGGCCCGTGGCGATTTCATAGACTTCCTCGCCGGCCGGCGGATGGTCCGCGGCATGCGGCAACTCGAAAACCGTGCCTGCGGCGGCCTCGAGGAGCCAGCTGGCCTCGCGGCCCTCGCCGCCCAGGAACAGTCCGCGGAGGTGGCCCGCCACCGCCGGCAGCGTCACCCAGGCGGCCGCAGGGCTCTCCGTGTCCATGACCGTTGCACGACCGGGCTGCGACGACAGGTGTCGCAACTTCACCAGCAGCTCGCAGCCGGTTCTGCTGCCGGGCGCGTGGACCGCGCCATCGGGATTGCGCAGGTAGGTCCCGGCACGGTAAGACCCGTGCTCGTCGTGGAAGGTCCCCGACAGGACAAGAATCTCTTCCCCGAGCGGATGGGCATGGGGCGGAAACACCGAGCCGGGCGCGTAGGTGACCCGGGAAGTGCAGCGCGCCTGCTCCTGTCCATCGCGCTCGATCATGCGACGCATCACCCCGGGTGCGGGCGACGGCGCCCATGCCAGCGTTTCCGTGGCCACGTCGACAGGTCGGGAAAGGTCCGCATGCAGTTTCACCGGGATGCCTCCGACCAGGACCCTCAGCCGCCTGCGCCATCGCGGTGCTGCTCGAAGCGCGCCTTGTTGAAGGCTTTCTCGTAGGCGCTTCGCCCGGTGATGCGACCGGCGTCCAGCAGTTGCTGCAGGGCGTTGTCCATGGTGCGCATGCCGTATTGCGCCCCGGACTGCATCACCGTTTCGAGTTGGTCGTTCTTGCCCTGGCGAATGAGGTTGGCCACCGCGGGCGTGTTGACCAGAATCTCGAGTGCCGCCACCCGTCCGGGGGTACCCGCGGTCGGCACCAATTGCTGCGAGATGACCCCTCGAAGGCTGGTGGACAGCATCGCCCTGACCTGACCCTGCTTGTCCGCGGGGAAGGCATTGATGATGCGGTCGACCGTGGCAGCGGCTCCGTTGGTGTGCAGGGTGCCCATCACCAGGATGCCGGTTTCGGCAGCAGTGACCGCGGTGCTGATCGTTTCGAGGTCGCGCATCTCGCCGACCAGGATCACATCCGGGTCCTCGCGGAGCGCGGAACGGAGTGCCTCGGCGAAGCCGAGGGTGTCACGGTGCACCTCGCGCTGGTTGATGAGACTGCGCCGGCTCTCGTGGACGAACTCGATCGGGTCCTCGATGGTGAGGATGTGGTTCGGCCGGTTGTCGTTGATGTGGTTGATCATCGCCGCCAGCGTGGTCGACTTGCCGGACCCGGTGGGGCCGGTAACCACGACCAGGCCACGGGGCAACATGCACAGGTCCTTGAAGACTTTCGGCGCGTTGATCTCGTCGAGCGACTTCACCACCGAGGGGATGGCGCGGAACACGGCACCCGCGCCGCGGTTGTGGTTGAAGGCATTGACGCGGAAGCGCGACAGGCGCGGGATCTCGAAGGAGAAGTCCGTTTCGTAGAACTCCTCGAACGCCTTCCGCTGCTTGTCGTTCATGATGTCGTACACCATGGCGTGCACTTCCTTGTGCGCCAGTGCCGGCATGTTGATGCGCTTGACGTCGCCATCGACGCGGATCATCGGCGGCATGCCGGCGGACAGGTGCAGGTCCGAGGCGCCGCTCTTGACGGCAAAGGCGAGGAGCTGGGCGATGTCGACGGCCATGATGGGTCCCTTGGGGCTCCCGTGGAGTATAGTCCCCACCCCCGGAGCGAACTATGTTAACTGGCCCGCAATTTCCTCCGTCCATCCCCGAAGGCGCCGCCCAGGCGCAAGCGGCGGTGACCGCCGCCACCCTGGCCGCCGGTCGCGAACCGGGCGCCGTCACTCTCGTGGCCGTCTCGAAGCTGCAGCCCGCCACCGCCGTGGTGACCGCGCATCAGGCCGGCCTGCGGCACTTCGGCGAGAATTATGTCAAGGAGGGGGTCGCCAAGGTGCAAGCCCTGGCACACCTGCCACTCGTCTGGCACTTCATCGGCGCACTGCAGGCCAACAAGACGCGCGCCGTCGCCGAGCACTTCGACTGGGTCCACACGGTGGACCGGTTCCGCCTGGCGGAGCGTCTCGCCGCGCAGCGTCCACCGAACCGTCCGCCACTGCAGGTCTGCCTGCAAGTGATGCTCGAGCCGGAGCCGGGCAAGGCCGGCCTGGCACCGCCCGAGGTGCCGGAACTTGCCATCGCGATCGCAGCCCTGCCAGGACTGCAATTGCGCGGGCTGATGTGCATTCCACCGCCGGAGACCGATCCCGTCCGGCAACGCCGGCATTTCCGGGCGCTCGCCGCCCTCCTGCGGGAATTGCAATCCTGCGGGCTGCCGCTGGATACACTTTCCATGGGGATGAGCAGCGACTTCGCAGCCGCCATCCTCGAAGGCGCGACCCACGTCCGCCTCGGCACTGCCATCTTCGGTTCCCGTCCCTCTCCCGTCCCACGGAATTCCGCATGACGAACCAGAACGTTCCCCCACTGCCCGGCGTGGCTTTCATCGGTGGCGGCCAGATGGCCCGGGCGCTCATCGCCGGACTCCATGCGGCCGGGCAGCCGACCACGACCCTGGCGGTGGCAGATGTCTCCGCGGAGGCTCGGGCCGCGCTCGAGCGTGATTTCCCGGGCCTGTTCACCACGGTCGACCCCGCCACGGCTGCCGCCCGGGCCACCACGTGGGTATTCGCGGTGAAACCGCAGCAGATGGAAGCGGTGGTGCGCTCGCTGGCATCGCTGGCAGCCAGCCTGCAGCCCATCGTCATCTCGGTCGCGGCCGGTACCCGTATCGCCCAACTGCGGGAATGGCTGGGGACGGATCTCCCGGTGGTACGCACGATGCCGAATCGTCCCGCTTTCGTCGGCGCCGGAGTCACCGGCCTGCATGCGGCCGCCACGGTGGCCCCGGCGGCGCGTGAAGTGGCCACCGCCTTGATGGGCGCCGCAGGCAGCTGCGTCTGGGTCGACGAGGAGCGCCAACTCGATGCGGTCACGGCGGTCTCCGGCAGCGGCCCGGCTTACTTTTTCCTGATGATCGAGGCCCTGGCCGCCGCGGGCGAAAAGCTCGGCTTGCCACCGGCGACTGCCCGGCAGCTCGCCGTGGACACGGCCTACGGTGCGGGCACGATGGCGCGCCGGACCGGTGTTTCCCCGGCACAATTGCGCGAGGAGGTCACCTCGAAGGGTGGAACCACCGCCGCGGCCCTGGCCGTCCTCGAGGACGGCGGGTTCCGTGCCCTCCTGGAAGCCGCGGTCGAGGCCGCGGACCTGCGGGCCGGTGAACTCGGTGGCGGCCGCCCGTCGTCTGACCCCTGACCCCAGCGTTCCCAAGGAGCGACCGCGATGCGTGAACTGGTTTTCGTCATCGACAGCCTCGGTGGCCTGCTGGTCGGGGCCTTCCTGCTGCGGCTGCTGCTGCAATGGGCGCGAGCGGATTTCCGCAATCCGGTGGCGCGCGCCGTCCTGCAGGTGACCAATCCACTGGTGCTGCCATTGCGTCGCCTGCTGCCGCCGCTCGGTGCGCTCGACACCGCAGCCGCCGTGGCAGTGATCCTCGTGCAGGCCCTGCGTCACGCGCTGGTCATCGGCTTGTCGGGCTTTCCGGTGGACGACCCGACGCTGCTGCTGGCCGGGACGCTCCTCTCGCTGGCGGACACGCTGCTGCTGCTCTACATGGGACTGCTGCTGGTCTACGTGGTGCTTTCCTGGGTGAGCCCGTCGGGACCGCATCCCCTGTCCCACCTGCTGTGGCAGGTGCTGGCACCGCTGCTGCGGCCATTCCGGGCGCTGCCCTCGCCGGCCGGCATCGATCTCGCACCGTTCTTCCTGTTCCTGGCCCTGCAGGTAGCCCGCATGCTGCTGGCGAGGTTGGGTTGATGCGCCCGCTGGTGACCGGACTGCTGCTGCTCGTGCTCACCGGCTGCGGTGGCGGCGCGCCGACGGCACCGCCGAGCGCGCAGGCGTGGACCGACGATGGCTATGTCACCAGCGGGCCGTACACGCTCAGTTACCAGGCCCAGTTGCTGCAGGACCTCGACCCAGCCGTGGCGCGACGCTACGGCCTGCAGCCGCGCCCGGGGCGCGGCTTGCTGACCGTGGTGCTGAACCGACAGCCGGACGCTGCCCCCGTCGAAGCGACATTCACGGTCGAGGTGCGCAGTCTCACCGGTGAACTCCGTGCCGTCGAACTGCGCCGCGTGGCGGAGGCTGGCGCGGTGAGTCACCTGGCCGAGTTTGCCGTCCCGCGCCGCGAGTGGCTGGTCTTCCAGGTGGCCGCGGAGGTGCCGGGAGGACCGCGGCTCGAGGCGAGATTCCGGCGGGAGTTCTTCGCCCAGTAGGCCGCTGCGCACGGAAACCCCTGTTTCTCCCGAAAGAAAAACGGTTGGTGGCAAAAAAACCCTATTAAATCCTTGTCGTGGCTGTGCTAATGTTGCACCCGCTTCGAAACGTGGCGTGAAAACGCCGGTGGACCCCAGTCACGGACAGCCCGGGCGACCTGAAGGGCTGCTTCCCCCAAGGAGACAACGAAATGGCGAAGAAGAATGCGGCCCCGACCAAGTCCGAGATCCTCGCGCAGATCAGCAAGGACACGGGCCTGTCGAAGAAGGACGTGAGCGCGGTGTTCGAGTCGCAGGCCAACATCATCAAGAAGAGCCTGAAGAGCGCCGGTCTGTTCACGATGCCCGGCCTGCTGAAGATGAAGGTCGTGAAGAAGCCCGCCACCAAGGCGCGCCAGGGCACGAACCCCTTCACCGGCGAGCCGATGACTTTCAAGGCCAAGCCGGCCTCGAAGAAGGTTCGCGTCATGCCGCTGAAGAACCTCAAGGGCTTCGTGGCCTGAGACCTGGCACCGGACCGAGGTCCGGTGGCCTCTTTCCCGTGCCGGCTGTCGTCGGCGCGGGAATCAAGCGAGAAGGGCGGTTCCACCGCCCTTTTCCTTTTCGGCTCCAGCTGCTTTACCGCCACGAATCGGTGAGTTCCATGACTGCCTTCCGTCCCCCCGCCCCCGAGCGCCTCCTGCTGGAAGGTCCGGCCGGACCGCTCGAGGCTGCCTTCGAGGTCCCTGCGGATTTCGACGGCCAGCGCATCGCGCTGGTCTGCCACCCGCATCCGCTGTTCGGCGGCACGATGGACAACAAGGTCGTGCATACCAGTGCCCGTGCACTCCAGGAAGCGGGCTACGCGACCCTGCGTTTCAACTTCCGGGGTGTGGGCCGCAGTGCCGGCAGTTGGGACCATGGGCGCGGCGAAGCCGAGGACGCGATGGCAGCGGCGGCAGCCCTGCAGGCGCGGTGGCCTGCGGCAGGATTGCTGGTGGCGGGTTTCAGCTTCGGGGCTTACGTGGCGACGCAACTGGCATCGCGCTTGCCGCTGCGCCAGTTGATCACGATTGCGCCACCGGTACAGCGGTTCGACTTCTCGACGCTCGCGATTCCGACCTGCCCGTGGCTGGTGCTTCAGGGAGACCAGGACGAACTGGTCGACCACGAGGCGGTGCTCGCCTGGACACGCACGCTCGAGCCGGCGCCGACCGTGGTGATCCTGTCAGGCGCCGAGCATTTCTTCCACGGCCGCCTGAACGACCTGCGCACCGCGCTTCAGGAGCATCTGGTTCCCTGAGCCCGTGGCGCCGCACCGGGCCGGCACCACGGTTGCTGCCGCTCAGCGGCGATGGACCACGCCGCCTTTCATCACCAGGCGGACCCGCAGCATCGCCTCGGGATCCTTGAGAGGGTCACCCTCGACCGCCACGAGATCCGCGAGCTTGCCCGACTCGACCGTCCCGAGTCGCGTCTCCTCGCCCATGAAGCGCGCAGGCACGATGGTCGCTGCCTTGATGACCTCCATCATCGGCATCCCGTTCGCCACCATGTAGCCGAACTCGCGGGCGTTCTGGCCATGGGCCGAGACCCCCGTGTCGGTACCAAACATGATCGGCACGCCGGCCTTGTAGGCGCGCGCGAAAGTGCCGGCGATCTGCGGGCCGACCGTGAGGGCCTTCGGGCGGACCACCTCGGGGAAGAAGCCCGGCTTCTGCGCCCGCTCGTAGACCCACAGACCTGCCGAGATCGTCGGCACGAGGTAGGTACCGCGCTCCTTCATCAGGCGCATGCCTTCCTCATCGAGGAACGTGCCGTGCTCGATGCTGTCGACCCCGCCGCGCACCGCACGCTTGAGGCCCTCCGCACCATGGGCATGGGCCGCCACCTTGAAGCCGTAGTCGTGCGCGGTGGTGACCACGCCGCGCACCTCCTCCTCGGTGAACTGCGCGTTCTGGCCGTTCTTGGCCACGGACAGCACCCCGCCCGTGGCGGTGATCTTGATGGTATCGGCACCTTCCTTGTACCGCTGCCGGACCGCTGCTGCAGCCTCGGTGGCACCGGTGATGACACCGTCGATGGGGCGCTGCGGATTGGCGTCCGCCAGACGACTCGCCCAGCCGTTGGTGGGATCGCCATGACCGCCCACGGTCGCGATGCCGGCACCGGCCGCGTAGATGCGGGGCCCGGGCACGTAGCCACGGTGGATGGCATTGCGCAGGGCAATCGCGCCGTTGTAGCCCGAGCCAAGATCACGCACGGCGGTGAAGCCGGCCTGCAAGGTGCGCTGGGCATACAGCGCGCCCTCGAGCGCCACATCCGCCTCGTTCTCCTGGAATCCCTGCAACACGCTGGCAGGGCTGTACTCGGAAGTGATGTGGACATGCATGTCCCACCACCCTGCCGTCAGCGTGCAGTCCCGCAGGTCGATGACCACATCCCCCTTGCCGGGCTTGCGGTAGCCATTCTCGATCGCCTGGATGTTCTCGCCGTCGACCACCACGGTCATGGTCGTGCGCGGTGCATCCCCCACCGAATCGATGAGGCGACCGACATGGAGCAGCGTCGCGGCCGAGGCGGGGAGCGGGACCAGCGTGGCGGTCACCATGGCAGCCAGCCAGGAGACCTGGCGGGTGGCGGGGCGGGCAGGATTCATGGGCAAACTCCCGGGAGTTGGCGCGGTTTCAGCGGACAGCGTCGAGACCGAGCAGTTCGATGTCGAACACCAGCGTGGCACCCGGCGGAATCACGCCGCCGGCACCCCGCTCACCGTAGGCGAGCGGCGCCGGGATGACAAGCCGTCGCTGTCCGCCCGGCTTCATCCCCGCCACCCCGAGGTCCCAGCCACGGATCACCCGCCGCTGTCCCAGCGGAAAGACGAAGGCCTGCCGGCGGTCACGGGAACTGTCGAAGGACTTCGCCTTCCCGTCGGGGCGGGTCGGGTCGTGCAGCCAACCGGTGTAATGGACCGCCACCATCATGCCCGGCAGTGCTGGCTCGCCCTTGCCGACCTTGAGATCGGTGATCACCAATCCACCGGCCGTCGCGTCGGCGGCGATGCCAGCGAGGATCTGCTCCGGCGACGGCGGTGCCGGCGGCACCACCACACCGGGCGGAACCACCTGGCCGACCGGTACCCCGGCCGGTTGCGTGGCAGTCGCAGGGACGGGTGCAGAGGACTGGCCGGCCTCCTGGACTGCCAGCGCCATCCCGGGGCCGCAGCCCAGCGTGGCCGCCAGCAGGGCGAGACGCAGGGAAAACTTCATGCCGAGTCCTCCGGCTTGAACGCCAGCGATGCCGAATTGATGCAGTAACGGAGCCCCGAAGGCCGCGGGCCGTCCTCGAATACATGACCGAGGTGCGCGCCGCAGCGCGCGCAGGTGACCTCGGTACGCACCATGCCATGGGACGTGTCGCGGCGGGTGGCGACCCGCTCCCCGGCCAGCGGCAACCAGAAACTCGGCCAGCCGGAGCCGCTGTCGTACTTGGTGTTCGACGGGAAGAGTTCGGCACCGCAACAGACGCAGGCGTACATGCCGTCGTCCTTCAAGGTGTAGTACTCCCCGGTGAAGGCCCGCTCGGTGCCCTTCTCCTGGGTGATACGCCACTGGTCCGGCGTCAGGCGCCGGCGCAGGTCCTCGCGGTCGATGGGCTCGCTCATGCATGGCCTCCGGGTGGGCCTCGATTATGCGCCGATGAGTTGCCGGTTCAACCGCCGCACGAAGGCTGCCGGATCCGGCAGGCTGCTCCCCTCGGCCAGCAGGGCCTGCTCGTGCACCAGCAGCGCGAGATCATCGAAGGCCTCGCCGGCCGGCAGGTCCGCCAGCTTGCGCAGCAACGGATGCGCGGCATTGACCTCCAGGACGGGCTTCGATGCCGGCAGGGACTGACCCGCCGCCTCCATCAGCCGACGCATCTGCAGGCCATAGTCATGCTCGTCGCGCACCAGGCAGGAGGCCGACTCGGCCAAGCGCTCGGTGGCCCGCACCTCCTCGACGCGTTCGCCGAGCGCGGTCTTGAGGCGCTCGCACAGCCCGGTGGCCGCTGCGGCGGCGCCCTCGCGCGACTGCTTCTCCTCCGCCGTCTCCAACTCGCCCAGATCGAGGTCACCGCGCGCGACGTCGCGGAAGGTCTTGCCCTCGAACTCGGTCAGGTGGCTCATCAGCCAGCCATCGATACGCTCGTGGAGCAACAGCACCTCGATGTTCTTCGCGCGCAGACGCTCGAGATGCGGACTGCCGGCCGCGGCGTTGAAGGTGTCGGCCGTGACGTAGTAGATGTGCTTCTGCCCCGCCTGCATCCGGCCGAGATAGTCCTGCAGGGACACTTCCGGCGTCTCGCTGCCGGTCTGGGTACTGGAGAACCGCAGCAGCTTCGCGATGCGCTCGCGGTTCGCGAAGTCCTCGGCGGGTCCCTCCTTCAGGACGCTGCCGAAGTCCTTCCAGAAACGTGCGTACTTCGCCGGGTCATCCTCGGCCAGCTTGGCGAGGAGGTCGAGGACCTTGCGGGTGATTCCCGCGCGCATGGCCTCGGCCTCGGGGTCCTGCTGCAGGAGTTCCCGCGAGACGTTCAGCGGAAGATCCGCGGAATCGACCACGCCCTTCACGAAGCGCAAGTACAACGGGAGGAACTGCTCGGCGTCATCGAGGATGAAAACACGCTTGACGTAGAGCTTCAGGCCACGCGGCGCCTCGCGGTTCCACAGGTCGAAGGGGGCACGCCCGGGCACATAGACGAGCGCCGTGTACTCGCGCTTGCCCTCGACCTTGTGATGACTCCAGGTCAGCGGCGCCTCGAAGTCATGGCTGAGACGCTTGTAGAACTCGGTGTAGTCCTCGTCCGTCAACTCCGACTTGCTGCGCGTCCACAGGGCGCGGGCATCGTTGACGCTCTCCCACTCGGGCGTGTCTTCCTTGCGCTCTCCGGTTGGACGCATGCGCACCGGGAAGGCGATATGGTCCGCGTACTTGCGCACCAGGCTCCGCAGGCGCCAGCCATCCGCGAACTCCTTGGCGTCGTCCTTGAGATGCAGCACGATGCGGGTACCCCGCGTGGCCTTGGCGACCGTTTCCACCTGGAACTCGCCCTCGCCCGTGCTTTCCCAGCGCACCGCAGCCGCAGCGGGCTGGCCGGCCTTGCGCGAGAACACCTCGATCCGCGAGGCAACGATGAAGCCGCTGTAGAAGCCCACGCCGAACTGGCCGATCAGTTGCGCGTCCTTCTTCTGGTCGCCGGTCAGGCGACCGAGGAACTCCGCGGTGCCCGAGCGGGCGATGGTGCCGAGATTGGCGACCGCTTCCTCGCGGGTCATGCCGATACCCGTGTCCTCCAGCGTGATCGTGCCGGCGTCCGCATCGAAATCGACGTCCACGCGCAATTCCGGCTGGCCCTCGTACAGGCCGGGCTCCGCCAGCGCCTCGAAGCGCAGCTTGTCGCAGGCATCTGAGGCATTGGAAATCAGTTCGCGAAGGAAAATCTCGCGGTTCGAATACAGCGAGTGGATCATCAGCTTGAGCAGCTGGCGAACCTCGGCCTGGAAGCCGAGCGTTTCCTGGGCCGGAGGGGCGGCCGTGGCTTGGTCGGTCATGCGGAAAAGCTCCCGGGAGCAGGGTGAACTGCGTCCCCGAGTGGGGCCGGGAGGAGCGGGATTCAAGGGGCACCGTGCGGGTGCCCGGCATTTTGGTCAGCGCTTGGGCGGCTTGTAGGGGGTGAAACGGCCCGGCAGGCTGCCTTCCGGTGCCGGGGCATCCCATTGAGCACGGGCGCGCTCGGTCCAGACGCGGAAATTCACGTAGTTGTTGAGCGAGCGCGTGAGCGTGGCCTGGCGGGCCGCCACCGGTTGGCCCTCCTTGTCCATCTGTGCACGTCGGCGCTCGACGTCCGCGGGCGGACGGCCGGTC
>JBJTPC010000243.1:0-3731 GCA_046074905.1 Gammaproteobacteria bacterium | reverse complement strand
GTTGCGCAGCGCCTCCGGCAGGAAACCGCGCTCGCGCAGGTCGGACAGGGAGGTTGCCCCCTCGCGCTTGGAGAGGAGTCCTCCGGCGGCCGTGCCGAGCAGGGAGAGGTGTCCGTAGGTCGGTACCGGCAGGCCCAGCGCGTCGAGGACCAGCGCCTGCCGGTAAGTGTTCGACAAATGGTCCTCGCCCCGCAGGACATGGGTGATACCCATCAGCGCATCGTCCACCGCATTGGCGAAAAAGAACGCGGCGCTGCCATCGGCCCGGGTCAGGACGAAATCCCCGATATCGGCCGTGGCCATGCCCTGCGGACCGCGGACCACATCCTGGAAGGTCACCGTCTCGCCCTCCGGCACACGAAAGCGGAGCGTGGGCAGGCGCCCCGCGGCGCGATGGGCCGCGCGTTGCTCGGCGGTGAGCGCGCGGCAGGTCCCGGCGTAGCGGGGCGGACGGCCGGCCTCCAACTGCACGCGACGGGCGACCGCGAGTTCCACCTGCGAGCAATAACACTCGTAGACGCGCCCCGCAGCCTGCAACCGCTCCACGCCGGCGGCATAGACATCCGCCCGGGCGGACTGCCGATAGGGACCGCGGCCATCGTCGCGGTCGGGCCCCGCCTCCCAGTCGAGCCCGAGCCAACGCAGATCCTCCAGACAGGCCGTGGCGAACTCGGGCAGGGACCGCGCGGCGTCGGTGTCTTCGAGGCGCAGCACGAACCGCCCACCCGCCTGTCGTGCCAGGAGCCAGTTGAACAGGGCTGTCCGGGCATTGCCGAGGTGGAGCCGACCAGTGGGGCTGGGCGCGAAACGGGTGATGACGGATGCCGTCGACATGGGCGGCAAGTGTACGGCAAACTGCCGACAGTCCCGACTGGAGCCCCCGCGCAATGTCCCCGACCCAGACCCGCCCTGCCCGTCCCGCCCTGACCCTACTCGCCGCCGGCTTCCTCGCCCTGCTGCTGCCGTTCGCCGCCCCGGCCGCGGACCTGCCCCGCATCCAGGTGGAGACCAGCCTCGGTGACTTCGTGATCGAGCTCAACGCCGATCGCGCGCCGCTCACCGCCGCGAACTTCCAGCAGTACGTCAAGGAAGGCCACTACAACGGCACCGTGATCCACCGCATCGAGAACAACTTCGTGTTCCAGGGCGGCGGCTACGACACGGCCTACAAGGTGAAGCAGGCCCGGCCGCCCATCCCGAACGAGTCCGGCAACGGCCTGTCCAACAAGCGCTTCACGGTGGGCCTGGCACGGGCCGGCAATCCGCACTCGGGCAACGCGCAGTTCTACGTCAACCTCGCCGACAACGAGGTGCTCGATCCCAACCCGGCGCGCTGGGGTTATGCCGTGTTCGGACGGATCGTCGACGGCTTCGAGGTGGTCGACCGCATCGGCCAGCAACTCACCGGGGACGTGGCCAGCTTCAAGGGCACGGCGCCGTTGACGCAGATCGTCATCCGCCGCATGTTCCAGTTGCCCACCCTGGCCGCCCCGTCGACCCGACCGGTCGTCGAGGGGGCCCCGGTACCGCCGCCGGTGCCACCGGCCGAGGGCAGCCAGCCGAAGGCTTGAGGCGGTCCCCGCCCTGCTTGCCGCAGCGGTCTGCTTGCGTCGTGCACACGCTGTTCATCTCGGACCTGCATCTCGACGAAGCGGCGCCCGAAATCACGCAGCGCCTGCTCGCCTTCCTGTCCGGGGAGGCGCGCGACGCGGCCGCCCTGTATGTGCTCGGCGACCTCTTCGAAGCCCACCTCGGCGATGACGACCGCCCCGCCTGGCGTGAGTCGATCGAGTCGGCCTTCCGCGAACTGACCGGCGCCGGTGTCGAACTCGGCTTCCTGCCGGGCAACCGCGACTTCCTGCTGGGCCGGGCTTTCGCCGCTCGCTGTGGCGGCCAGGCCCTCGAGGACCCCTTCGAGCTGGTCCTCGGCGACACCCGCATCCTCGTCACGCATGGTGACGCGCTCTGCACCGATGACCGTCCCTACCAGGTGCTGCGCGCCACGGTGCGCGACCCGGCCTGGCAGCGGGCAGCGCTGCGCCTGCCGCTTGCCACACGCCAGGCCTTTGCGGCTGCGGCACGCCAGGGCAGTCGCAAGCACACGGCCACGCAGCAGGCGATGCTGATGGACGTGAACCCGGCGGCGGTGGACTACGTGCTGCGCGCCTCCGGCTGCGACGTGCTGCTGCATGGCCACACCCATCGCCCGGGTTTGCACGCCCTGACGGTCGATGGCCGGGCCTGCCGGCGGGTGGTGCTGGGCGATTGGTATAGCCAGCGCAGCGTGCTGCGCTGGGACGAGCGTGGGCCCCGCTTCCTGTAGTGCAGTGACGAGGCTCGCTCAGTGAGCGAGCGGCACTCCGGAGTGGAAGCGAAACACCGGGTCCGGGGTGGTGATGAGCTCCGACTCCACGGCCTGCAATTGGCGCAGTCGCACCGACCAGTCCTCGCCGCTGCGCTCCGCATGGGACCGGGCCAGATCGAGGTACAGGGACTGGTGGCGTGATTCCGCCGCCTCGAGCCCCGCAAAGAAACTGCCCAAGGGCTCGCCGATGACCGGCACCAGCGCATGGAATCGCTCGCACGAGCGGGCTTCGATGAGGGCACCGCAGAGCAGCACATCGAGCTGTCTCCCGGGCTCGTTCTTGCGGACCGTGCGCCGCAATTGCTCCGCATAGCGCCCGGGACCGAGCCGGGTAAAACGTACCCCGAGATCGCGCGCCACCTTGCGAACTTGCTCGAAGTGTCGCAGCTCCTCGCGCGCCAGCCGGGACAATTGCAGCGTCAGCCGTTCGTCCTCGGCGTAGGTGAACATGAGCGACAGGGCCGTGGAGGCGGCCTTCTTCTCGCAGTTGGCATGATCGATCACGAGGAGGTCGCGCTGGCGCACAGCCTCGTCGAGCCATGCCGCCGGGGTATCCGCCAGCAACAGTTCGCGCGCGCCGCTCACAGGTCGCGCCTGCGGTCAAACAGCGTGGGCAGCGGCTGCCAGGTAGCCGCCACCTGACCGACCTCGGCCGCGAGCTGCGCTGCCGACTGGAAGCGTTGTTCCGGCTGCTTGGCCATGAGCCGCTCAAGCAGCGGCTGCAGGCCGTGGAACTGCAGCGGCAGCACCGGCACGGGCGAGTGGGTGTGCTTGTAGATGACGCCCATCGGCGTACTCGCCTGATAGGGCTTCTTGCCGATGATCATCTCGTAGAACATCACGCCGAGGCTGTACAGGTCGGAGCGTACGTCCACCGTGCGACCGTGGCCCTGTTCGGGGCTCATGTAGAAGGGCGTACCGAAGATCTCGCCGCGCCCGGTGATCGACTCCTCCTGCGCGATCTCCTTGGCGAGGCCGAAGTCGATCAGCGCGATGGTGCCATCGGCCCGCAGCATCACGTTGCCGGGCTTGAGATCGCGATGGAGGATCCCACGTTCGTGCACCGCCGCCAGTGCGCTGGCCATCTGCTGCAGCACGTGCAGCGCAGCCTCGGGCGACATGCCCTGCTTGATGCGTCGGCGGAGGTCGCCGCGCGGGAAGTACTCCATGGCGATGAAGGCGTGGTCATCCGCCACGCCGACGTCATGGATGCGCACGATGTTGCGGTGCTGGATGCCGGCGATGATCTGGTACTCGCGCAGGAAGCGGTCGAAGGCCGCCCCCTCCGCCACATCCGGGACCTGGCGCAGGACCTTCAGCGCGACCACGCGCCCGACACGCTCGCTCTCGGCCAGATAGACCGCAC
>JBJTPC010000242.1:0-5926 GCA_046074905.1 Gammaproteobacteria bacterium | reverse complement strand
CAGATCGAGCACCGACTCGCCGGGCTGTACCGCGAGCTGCGCCAAGGCATGCGTCACCATCGCGCGGTTCAGCGGGCCGTTCACCTGGATGAAGTCGAGCGGCTGGAAAGCAAGACGAATATCCACTTCGGGCAGGGTGTAGTGCAGTTCGCGCGGCGCCGCCGCGTCCAGCGGCGCGATGCTGTCGGGTCCCTCGGGCTGCAGCCACCACTCGATTCCCTCGCTCGCCGCGAATGCGGCGAGCGCCTGTCGGTCGTGCTCGTTCAAGGGCACGAGATGTCGCAGCACCAGCACGGGCCGCTCCTCGCCGACCGAGATTTCCACCTGCGGCAAACGCTCGCGCGCGGCCAGGCCCGTGAACAGCGTGGACAGCTTGCCGGGCAGGTCCGCCACGGCGGGATCGAGCACCTCGCAACGGGTGACATCCGTGATGAGCGAGCCTTCCTTTTCGCGGAAGCCCACCACCACCTTGCCTTTCTTCTCCACGTAGCGCGCGCCGACCCGGGCGCGACGGCGATAACCCGTCGTGGCCGCCGTCAATGGCATCAACACCCGCTCCGGCACCACCTTGCCGATGCGGGCGAGCTCCTCCAGCAATTGCTGCTGCTTCGCCGCTACCTGCGCCGCGCTGGACTGATGCTGCAGGGCACAGCCGCCGCAGAGGCCATAGTGCGCGCAGGGTGCCGGTACCCGGTCCGGCGAGGCACGCAGCACTTCCACCAGCCGTGCCTCGTCATGGCTGCGTTGGCGACGCAGTCGCTGCAGTGTCACCTGCTCACCCGGCAGGGCACCGGCCACGAAGATGGCCTTGCCTTCGATCTTCGCCACGCCACGTCCATCATGTGCGAGCGAGACCACTTCCGCGGTCTCCACGGGCGCCGGGGCGCGGCCACCTGCGCGAGACTGGCCGCGGCTCATCGGGACCGGTCCGCGGTGCGGGCCTCGACCATGAGTCTGCGCATCTCGCGAACCGCCGCCGGCAATCCGTCGAACACCGCCCGCGCGATGAGGGCGTGCCCGATGTTCAGTTCGACGATTTCCCGGATGGCCGCCACCGGCTGGACGTTGTGGTAGTGCAGGCCGTGACCGGCATTCACCACCAGGCCGAGCGATGCCGCCTCCCGCGCGCCGGCCTGCAACCGTGCCAACTCGCGCACCTGCTGCGCGCCGCGGGCCTCGGCATAGGCCCCGGTATGCAATTCGATCACCGGTGCCCCCACGCGCACGGCCGCCGCCAACTGATGCGGGTCAGGATCGACGAACAGCGAAACGCGAATCCCCTCGGCCTGCAGCGCCGCCACCACCGCGCGCAACGCACCTTCCTGCCCGACCACATCCAGCCCGCCTTCGGTGGTGACCTCGGTACGCTTCTCGGGCACCAGACAGACATCTGCCGGACGGATACGGCAGGCAATCGCGACCATTTCCTCCGTGGCCGCCATTTCGAGGTTCATCCGCGTCTGCAGGGACGCTGCCATGCGCTCGACGTCATGGTCCTGGATGTGCCGACGGTCCTCGCGCAGGTGCAAGGTGATGCTGTCGGCACCGGCCTGCTCGGCCTGCAGCGCTGCATGCAGCGGGTCCGGATAGGTGGAGCGACGGGCCTGCCGCAGCGTGGCGACATGATCGATGTTGACGCCAAGCATGAGGCCGGCACCGGCGGAGAGAACGGACATGGCTTGAACCTTGCAGCGGACGCAAACCAGCAGTTTACCCGGACACGGCATCCGGGTCGGCAGCACCGGCCGGGTCGGGGACGATGCCCGTCGCGACCGGCGGTGTCGCGGCCATGAGACCCGCCACGCTGCGGGCCACCCGGCGGGTCAGCAGTGGCCGACCGTCCAGCGCCGCATCCAGCAACTCGCGCAGCACGGCACGTGCCGTGAGCAGCGCCGCCTCGTCATCCAGCCGACCCTCGACCAAGGACAGCAGATGGGCACCGCTGAAGCCGGGCATGCTGCCCGCCACGGCCACCAGTCCGGTCGAACGACGCAACTGGTACCGCCCGGTGGGCTCCACGGGCGCTCCGCCGCCCGACTCGTGAGCGAAATCGGCGCAGAGCCCGAGCGACTCGAGCAGGGCGTACTCGAACCGTCGCAGGGCCCGCGCCTCCGCCAGCCGCGCGGGCTCGTCCCGTGCCGAGGCAGCCGCAAGCGCGAGCAGCGCGCCATGGTAGGCGTCGAACACCTCCGGGTGCGGATCTTCGCGATGCAGCAGCTTGAGCAGCAACTCGTTGAGGTAAAACCCGCTCATCACCCGGTGCGGCGGCAGTACCAGGGGGGGTCCGGCGTTCTCGATGGCCTGCAACTGGCCGCCATCCAGCGGCCCCCGCCAACCGACCAGCACCGCGGTGAACGGCTGCAACAGGGCACCGATGCCGGCGCGTCGCCGGCGCCCCTTGGCGGACGGCGCCACGCCATGCGCGAACAGCGCAATTCGTCCGTGATCACGGGTCAGGAAATCGACGATGGCGCCGGATTCACGGTAACTGCGCGAATGCAGCACGTAGGCGGCAACTGCTGCGGCGGACGCATCCATCCCGGGCTTCCGGAGTGATACTCAGGCCGAGTCGTAGCCGAAGCGGCGGAGCTGGTTGGCATTGTCGGCCCAGTTCTCCTTCACCTTCACCCACAGTTCGAGATGGATGCGACGGCCCAGCAATTCGTTCAGGTCATGACGGGCGGCGCGGCCGATTTCCTTCAGGCGAGCGCCCTGGTCACCAATCACGATGGCCTTCTGACCCTCTCGCTCCACCCAGATGACGGCGCCAACGATGAAGCGACCGGACTCCTCGTCCTCCCGCCATTGCTCGATCTCGACCGTGATGCCGTACGGCAGTTCCTCGTGGAGCTGCAAGGTAAGCTTTTCGCGGATGATCTCCGCCGCGAGGAACTGCGGTGAGCTCTCGGTCACCTGCTCGGGCGGGTACATCTGCGGTCCCTCAGGCAACTGGCGGGCGATGACCGCCGCCAGTCGCTGCGCCTCGCCCTGGCGGCGTGCCGAAAGCGGCACCACCTCGACGAACCCGTGCCGCTCGGCCATCTGCGCCATGAAGGGCAGCAGGCGTTCGCGCGGAGTCACGCGGTCCACCTTGTTCACCACCAGGATGGCGGGACGCCCGGTCGACTTGATGCGCGCCAGCACACGCTCGTCCTCGTCCGTGAAACGCAGCGCCTCCACGACGAAGACGAGCACATCGGCATCCTCGAGGGAGGCGTACGCCGAACGATTCATCGCCTGGTTCAGCGCCCGCTTCTGGCCGCTGTGGATGCCGGGCGTGTCGACGAAGGCGATCTGGTGGTCCGGTGCCGTGAGGATGCCGACGATGCGATGACGGGTCGTCTGCGGCTTCGGCGTGACGATGGACAGCTTGCGCTCGAGCAGCGCGTTCATGAGGGTCGACTTGCCGACATTCGGCCGGCCGACAAGTGCGGCAAAGCCGCAACGATGGACAGGTTCAGACATGTGCGATGGATTCCAGGTGGTCTCTGAACGTTGGGAAAGCGGTGAGGCCGATCGATGAAGCGGGTGCGGGACGGGGGTTGGGAAACATGACCTCAGGGACGGTGGCCCTGCGCCTCCAGCCGTGCAATCAATCCGGTGGCCGCCTCCTGCTCGGCACGACGACGGCTGCTTCCTTCACCCATCGCCTCCAGGGACAGCACCGGGACGCGACAGCTGGCGCGGAAGGATTGCTCGTGCGGTTCGCCCCAGACATCGACCAGCGCATAGTGAGGCAACTCGTGGCCGCGAGACTGCAGCCATTCCTGCAGACGGGTCTTGGGATCCTTGACCGCTTGCCGGGGCAGTTCGTCGAGGCGTGCGGCGTAGAGCCTGAGCACGAGCGTCCGCGCCACCTCGAAACCCGACTCGAGATAGACCGCCCCGAGGACCGCCTCCAGGGCATCGGCGAGAATGGACGGACGGCGATGTCCGCCGCTGCGCAGCTCGCTGGTCCCGAGACGCAGGTGCGCTCCGAAGTCCAGCTCTGCCGCCAGCGCGGCCAGCGAGCCGGCATCCACCAGCGTGGCGCGAAGCCGGGTGAGTTCGCCCTCCTCCGCCAGCGGCAAGCGCTTGAACAATTCCTCGCCGATGGCCAGCCCGAGCACTGCATCCCCGAGGAACTCAAGCCGCTCGTTGTCGCGACCGGCATGGCTGCGATGCGTCAGCGCCTGCGCCAGCAGGGCCGGATCCTTGAAGGTGTGGCCGAGTCGGGCCTCGAGCAAGCTGTCCGGCGGGGCAATCGTCATCGCGGCTCAGTTCGCCTTGAGCCGCACGGTGCGCTCGAACTCGACCAGGAAAGAGATGTTGGAAAGGAACGGCGCGACGGCCGTGTACTCGGCCGTCACCTCGAGTTGTCCCGCGTCGCGGCTGATCGCCACCTCGCGGGCCGTGAGACTGGTGACGTCATCCACCTCGAAACGCCGCTCGAGCGTACGACGCACCTCGGACTCCGTGGCACCGCCCGTGGCGAAATCGGCCTCGAGTTGCGTCAAGGCACCCGACACCTTCTGGTACTCGAGATAAACCGGCACCAGACGCAGTCCGGCGAAGCCGAACACCGCGACGATGAGGGCGACCAGCAGGCCGCCGATGAAGGTCATTCCGCGTTGACGGTGCAACATGTCAGTCCACCCCCTGGCCGATGCGGCCCCACTTGCCGTTGAGCACGAACCAGATGCCGACGGCCCTCCCGACCACGTTCTCGCGGGGGACGAAGCCCAGCGAACGACGGCTGTCCTCGCTGTTGTCACGATTGTCGCCCATGAAGAACAACATGCCTTCCGGCACCACCGTCTCGAAATCCACCTCGGCCCCCACGGGGCTCAGCAAGGTGGCGTCGGTACCGTCCGGATAGATCGGGCATTCCGCATACTCGCGCGAGGAACCGCACTTGCCCGGCCGGCGCACGTACACGGGGCAGTACATCATCCGGTGCGTGCGGCCGCCGAGCGTCTCCTCCGCCTGCCGGAAACCGAGATAGCACTCGTCCTCCGTGTATTCGCCGCGGACATGGATTTCGACCGGCTGGCCATTGATCCAGATCGCATCCCCCCGTACCTGGATGCGGTCTCCCGGCACGCCCACCAGGCGCTTGATGTAAGTGACGGAGGTATCGGCGGGATGACGGAAGACGATCACGTCACCGCGCTTCGGCTCGCCGATCTTCACGACCTCCCGGTTGACGACCGGCAGTCGCAGACCGTAGGTGTACTTGTTCACCAGGATGAAGTCGCCGTCGAGCAGTGTCGGCATCATGGAGTCGGAGGGGATGCGGAACGGCTCGAACAGGAAGGCGCGGAGGATGAGCACGCCAACCACCACCGGGAAGAAGGCCCGCGCGTACTCCACCGGCCACGGCTCGGGCTTCGGTTCGGCCCCTGCCGGCGTGGCTGCGACGCCGGCCGCGTGGCTGGCGGCACGACCCGAGAGGCGCCACCACAGCAGCACGATGCCGAATACCGCCGTCAGCACCACCAGCACGAAAGAAAAATCGTAGATCATGTCCGCCGAACCCCGTTACTTCTTGCCGACCTGCAGCACGGCCAGGAAGGCTTCCTGCGGAATCTCCACGGAGCCCACCTGCTTCATGCGCTTCTTGCCTTCCTTCTGCTTCTCGAGGAGCTTGCGCTTGCGCGAGACGTCGCCACCGTAGCACTTCGCCAGCACGTTCTTGCGCAGCGCCTTGACGCTGGACCGCGCCACCACGTGGCTGCCGATCGCCGCCTGGATGGCGATGTCGAACATCTGGCGGGGAATCAGCTCCTGCATCTTGTCCACCAGCTCGCGGCCGCGATGGTAGGCGTTGTCGCGATGGACGATCAGCGACAGCGCGTCGACCCGGTCCCCGTTGATGAGCACGTCCAGCTTGACGAGATTGGAGGCCTGGAAGCGGTTGAACTCGTAGTCGAAGGAAGCGTAGCCA
>JBJTPC010000241.1:0-2259 GCA_046074905.1 Gammaproteobacteria bacterium | reverse complement strand
GACGGGGCGGTGGTCAACGGCTCCGCCAGAACGGTCGGGTGGCTGTCGGGCATCGTCCGTCATGTGCAGTCCGGCCTGGTGTCCCACTATGCGTTCGCGATGGTCATCGGTCTATCCGCATTGATTGCGTATACGCTGCTGCGCGGCTGAGAGAGGTAATACAAGATGCAGTCCGGTTTGCCCCTGCTCAGCCTGGTCATCTGGCTCCCTGTCCTTGCGGGCCTCGCCTGCCTGCTCATCGGCGAGAAGAGCCCACAGGGCGCGCGTTGGGTTGCGGCCGTCGCTACCGTGGCGACGCTCGGCTTCTCGATCCCCCTGTGGACCGGGTTCGATACCACGACCGCGAGCATGCAGTTCGTCGAGCAGGCCCCCTGGATCGACGCAATCAATGCCCGCTACCATCTTGGCATTGACGGTTTCTCGCTGCCGCTGATCGTCTTGACGACGTTCATCACGCCACTCGTGGTACTGGCCGGTTGGCGCGTGATCACCGACCGTCCGGCGCAGTACATGGCCGCCTTCCTCATGCTAGAGGGGCTGATGATCGGCGTATTCGCGGCGCTGGACGGCATGCTGTTTTACGTCTTCTGGGAAGCCATGCTGATCCCGATGTTCCTCATCATCGGCATCTGGGGTGGCGCCAGACGCGTCTACGCCACGGTCAAGTTCTTCCTCTACACATTCCTCGGCTCGGTGCTGATGCTGGTCGCCCTGATCTACCTCTACCTGAAGACGGGTACCTACGATGTCCAGGCGTTCCAGTCCCTGCCGTTGAACCGGGACGAGCAGTTGCTCATCTTCCTGGCGTTTTTCGCAGCCTTTGCGGTGAAGATCCCGATGGTGCCGGTGCATACCTGGCTGCCGGACGCACACGTCGAGGCTCCTACCGGCGGATCGGTGATCCTCGCGGCCATCATGTTGAAGCTGGGCGGCTATGGGTTCATCCGCTTCGCCCTGCCCATCACGCCGGACGCGGCGCGCGAGCTTGATTGGCTGGTCATCGCGCTGTCGCTCGTCGCCGTCGCCTATATCGGCCTGGTGGCGCTGGTTCAGGAGGACATGAAGAAGCTGATTGCCTATTCCTCGATCGCCCACATGGGATTCGTGACGCTCGGCCTGTTCCTGACATGGTCGATTGTTGCGGCCACGGGTTCACCGGCCGGTGCGGAAACCGCCGTGAACGGCGCGATGATCCAGATGGTGTCCCATGGCCTCATCTCCGGTGCCATGTTCCTGTGCGTCGGCGTCATGTACGACCGGCTCCATACCCGTGATATCTCGGCCTACGGCGGCGTGATCAACACCATGCCGAAGTTCGGGGCATTCATGATCCTGTTCTCGATGGCCAACGCGGGACTGCCTGGTACGTCCGGGTTCGTCGGGGAGTTCCTGGTCATCATGGACAGCTACAAGGCGAACTTCTGGTTCGCATTCGTGGCGGCGCTCACCTTGATCTTCGGCGCGGCCTACACGTTGTGGCTCGTCAAGCGCGTCATCCTCGGACCGGTCGGCAACGACAGCGTTGCGGCGATGAAGGACCTGCGCAAGAGCGAGTTCACGGTGCTGGCAGTGCTGGCCGTGGCCGTCCTGGCACTTGGCCTCTACCCGAAGCCCCTGACCGACGTGATGACGCCCAGCGTCCAGCAGCTGGTCCAGCAAGTGACGGCGAGCAAGCTCCCCTGAGCGCGCCACGCACGGAGACTCCAGAATGATCCCGACCAGTCTTGCCGATTTCGCCATTGCTGCCCCGGAGGTGACGCTGCTCGGCGTGGCCTGCGTGGTTCTCCTGCTCGACCTCTTCGTCGGCGAGGCGCGCCGCGGTCTCGTCTACATCGCCACCCTCATCGGTTTGGCACTGACTGCTTACGTTACCGTGGTGGGTATGCCGGCGGAAGGGCGCACGGTGGCGTTGGGCGGATTGTATGTCGCGGACGGTGTCGCGACCGTGTTGAAGTTAGTCGCCATCGTCACGGTGGCGGTCGTGCTCGTTTACTCGCGTGGATACATTTCCCGTCGTGGATTGCTGCAGGGAGAGTATTTCGTTCTCTCGCTGTTCGTCCTGCTCGGCGTCATGGTGATGGCCTCTGCCAGCAGCCTGCTCAGCATGTACATGGGTATCGAGGTCATGGCGCTGTCCGCCTATGGTCTGGTTGCCATCAATCGCGATAACCCGGTGTCGGCCGAAAGTGCGATGAAGTACTTCGTGCTGGGCGCCATTGCTTCAGGTACCTTGCTCTACGGCATCTCCATCCTCTACGG
>JBJTPC010000240.1:0-4430 GCA_046074905.1 Gammaproteobacteria bacterium | reverse complement strand
CCCGGCAACTCCGGTGGCGCGCTGGTGAACCTGCGTGGCGAGCTGGTGGGCATCAACAGCGCCATCCTCAGTGGCAACGGGGGCGGCAATATCGGCATCGGCTTCGCGATTCCCACCAACATGGCCCGCGCCGTGATGGACCAGCTGGTCAAGCATGGCGAAGTGAAGCGCGGCCTGCTCGGGGTCACCACCTTCACCCTGACCCCGGGCCTCGCCAAGGGCACAGGCAACGCCGATGCGCGCGGCGCACTGGTATCACAGGTGATGGAAGGTTCCGCCGCCGCCAAGGCCGGCGTGCAGGCGGGTGACGTCATCACCGCCGTCAATGGGCGCGCGATCAAGAGCGGCGCGGAACTGCGCACCGCCATCGGGCTGCTGCGCGTCGGCCAGAAGGTCCAGCTCGACGTGCTGCGGGACGGTCGCGCGCTGCAACTGTCGGCCGTGATCACCGAGGCCTCCGCAGGCAAGGACGAAAAGAGTGCTGCCGCCGGGAACCCGCATCCCGCACTTGCCGGCGCCACCTTCGAGGACACCCCCAACGGGGTACGGGTCCAGGCGGTGGAGCCGCGCTCCCCGGCCGCGGGCTCGGGCCTGCGGGCCGGCGACTTCATCCTCGCGGTCGGACGCCAGCGGATCGACAGCATCGCGACCCTGCGCGAAGCGCTCAAGGAGGAGGGCTCCTACCTCCTCACCATCCGTCGCGGCGACATGCGGCTGATCGTGCCGCTGCAGTGATCCGCCCGGGCTGCGGCACCGTCCGTCACGGCGCCGCGGCCCGCCTCGGTATACTCGGGGCATGAAGCAGCATTCGGTTTGTCTCGTCGGCGGGTCGGGGTTCATCGGCCAGGCCCTCTGTGCCCGCCTGGTCCGCGAGGGCCATGCGGTCCGCGTACTCAGCCGGCGGGCTCTCCCGCCGCCCGGCCTGGCCGTGTTGCCGCGGCTGGATTGGCATCGCGGCGATCCCTACGACCGCCAGTTCCTCCGCGAGGCATTGACCGGTCACGACGTGGTCATCAACCTGGTCGGCATCCTCAACGAGGCAGGCCGCGACGGGCGCGGCTTCGAACGCGCCCATGTCGACCTGACGCGTGCGGTGGTCGCTGCCTGCCGCGAGGCGCATGTCCCGCGGCTGCTGCAAGTCAGTGCGCTCCATGCCAGCGACCGCGGACCCTCGCATTACCTGCGGACCAAGGCCGCGGCCGAACGCGTCATCCGCGACGGTTGCGGCGAGGTGGGCTGGACGATCTTCCAGCCCTCGGTGGTGTTCGGGCCGGGCGACAGCTTCGTCAACCGCTTCGCCGGCCTGCTGCGCTTGCTGCCGCTGCTGCCGCTGGCGCGTGCGCAGGCCCGGTTCGCGCCGGTCTACGTGGAAGATGTGGTCAGCGCCTGCCTGCTGGCGATCGATGACCGCAAGACCATCCGCGAGACCTACCAGCTGTGCGGGCCCGACATCTACACGCTGCGGGAACTGGTCTGCCTGGTGCGTGACCAGCTCGGCCTGCGGCGCGCCGTGTTCGGCATCCCGGACTGGCTCGGTCGCCTGCAGGCAGGCCTGATGGACTTCGTCCCGGGCAAGCCGCTGTCGACCGACAACTTCCGTTCGCTCACCGTGGACAGCATCTGCGACCACGACGGCTTTGCGCGACTGGAGCTGCCCCGCTCACGCCTCGGCGACGTGATGCCGACCTGGCTGGGCCGATCCCAGCGGGCCGGACGTCTCGCCCGGCTGCGGGCCTCGCGCTGAAGACCCGCGGGCCCATGCAAATCTACCTGGTCGGCGGTGCGGTCCGGGACGAGTTGCTGGGCCGTCCAGTCACCGAGCGGGACTGGGTGGTGGTCGGCGCCACGCCGGAAGTGCTTGTCACCCGTGGTTTCCGTCAGGTCGGCAAGGACTTCCCGGTCTTCCTGCATCCCGAGACGGGCGAGGAATACGCTCTGGCGCGCACCGAGCGCAAGACGGGTCCGGGCTACCACGGCTTCGTCACCCGGCATGCGCCGGACGTCACGCTGGAGCAGGACTTGCTGCGCCGTGACCTGACCATCAACGCCATGGCGCGGGCGGCCGACGGAACACTCGTCGATCCCTGCGGCGGCCGCATCGATCTCGAGCGGCGGATCCTGCGACACGTTTCCCCGGCATTCGCGGAAGACCCTTTGCGCATCCTGCGCGTGGCGAGGTTCGCGGCCCGATACGCTCCGCTGGGCTTCACCGTGGCGGCGGAAACGCTCGAACTCATGCGTGGCATGGTCGCTGCCGGTGAAGTGGCCAGCCTCGTGCCCGAGCGGATCTGGCAGGAAACGGTCCGTGCCCTCGCCGAGCCGCGTCCGCGCACCTACCTCGAGGTGCTGCGAGCTTGCGGGGCCCTCGCCGTGCTGCTGCCGGAGCTCGATCGTCTTTGGGGCATCCCGCAGCCAACGCGACACCATCCCGAAGTGGATACCGGCGAACACATGCTGCTGTGCCTCGACGCGGCGGTGGCGATGGCAGCCGGACCACGCGTGCGCTTCGCCGTCTTGCTCCACGACCTCGGCAAGGGAGTGACGCCGCCCGCCGAGTGGCCACGCCACATCGCGCACGAGGCGCGTGGCGTGCCGCTGGTTCGCGCGGTCTGCGAACGATGGCGCGTGCCGACGGATTTCCGCGAGCTGGCGGAACTGGCCTGCCGTGAGCACTTGCGCGTGCATCGCGCCCTCGAACTGCGTGCCGATACCGTGCTGGAGTTGCTCGAGGCCTGCGATGCCTTCCGGCGGCGCGAGCGTTTCGCGGAACTGCTGGACGCCTGCACCGCGGACCAGCGCGGTCGACTCGGCCGCGAAGCAGACCCGTACCCGCAGCGGGATCGCCTTGCCGCCGCACTCGCTGCCGCGGCGGCGGTGCAACTCGAGGCCACGGAGCGGACGGGGCTCAGCGGCCCGGCGATCGGTGCCGCGCTGCGCGCCCGCCGCCTTGCCGCCGTCAGCGCGGTGCTGGGTCAGGCGCGCTGACTCCGCGGCAGACGGCCCTCAGGCAAACAAGTAGACGCAGAACGCAGCCAGGGCCAGCCGGTAGAGCGTGAACGGCGCGAAGCCGATGCGCTGGATGAGTCGCAGCAGGAGATGGATGGACAGGATGCCGGTCACCGCCGAGGTGGCCACCGCAACCCCCATCGGGCCCCACGCCGGTACCACCGGCGATTGCGCGAAGTCGAGCATCGCCAAGCCGCCGGCAGCAGTCACCGCCGGCACGGAGAGCAGGAACGAGAACCGGGCGGCGGCCTCGCGCGTCAGTCCGAGCCACAGGCCGGCAATCATCGTGATGCCGCTGCGCGAGGTTCCGGGCACCAGTGCGAGGGCCTGGGCGCAACCGACCAGCAGGCCGTCACGCCAGCCGACCTGGCTCACCTCCCGCTGCCGCCGACCGTAGCGGTCCGCCAGCCACAGCGCCACGCCCCACAGGGCGAGATTGGCGGCGACCAGCAACGGATTGCGGAAGGCATGCTCGATGGTGTCCTTCAGCAGCACGCCGGCAATCCCCACGGGCACTGTACCCAGGACCACCGCCCAGGCGAGCCGGCTGTCGGCGGTATGCACGCCGCGAAACACGCTGGCCAGGGCGGCCGTGAACATGCGCCAGAGATCGGCGTGGAAGTACAGGAGCACTGCCAGCAGCGTGCCGACATGGAGGGCGGCATCGAAAGCCAATCCCTGATCGTCCCAGCCGAACAATCGCGGCACGAGGATCAGATGTCCACTGCTCGAGATCGGCAGCATCTCGGTGACGCCCTGCACGATGCCGAGCACGATGGCCTGCAGGTAGGAATCGCCCGCAGCCTGGGCGACGGTCTCGACGGACGGGTTCAAGCGGGGCTTCCTCGGGGAGTCACAGGGTGAAGGTCAGGTCGCGTCGGGCAAACCCGATCAGGTCCGCATCGTAACCCTTCAGGAGCGCCAGGATCCGGAACCGTTCTCCCATTTCCTGAGGCATCACCAACCGCTGCACTCCCTGGGACAATTCGGCCTGACGCCTGACGTGGTCACCGCCAGCGCCATCGGCGGCGACGGCCGCCAGCGCCGAAGCGAAGACCTGGTCCAGACCGCTGTTCACCAGGAACTGCGCCTGCGTGGTGAATCCGCCGACGGAGGCCCCCGCCGCCAGACCGGCCTCGGCCACGGCCGTGAAGTCGACCCAGGCGGTGAGGTCCTGCAATCCCGGATGCAGCAGCGCGTCCTCATGCTGCCGATGACGGAAAAAGGCACTGAAGGTCCCGGCGGATCGCCCGGGACCGCGCAACGCGGCGCGCGGCAATCCGTAGTCGATGTACAACGCCACCCCGGCGGCCAGTTCGGCGAGTGCCTCCGGGATCCACGATGCGATCGCCGGGCACCACTCGAACCCGGTACCTGCCGGCCATGCCGACCACTCACCCAGGGCGCCGGCGGCAGCGGCAGCG
>JBJTPC010000239.1:0-2017 GCA_046074905.1 Gammaproteobacteria bacterium | reverse complement strand
CTGCGGATGGCGTAGCGGGCGGCGATGGCCTGTTCAGCTTCGGTGTCGAGCTTGCCCAGTCTTATCCGAGGCTCAAGTTCGCGCGCGGGGCTGATCTAGAGGGGTCTTAAACCACAGGCGCAGGCTCCCCATATGTCGCGGGAAGCTTTGCCTTGGAGGTCCCCATGGCCGATTCCGCCGACGTCAACGCCGCCATCGTCTGCTGTCCCTCGGACGGCTCGCTGAACCGCGTTCCCGCCGAAAAGCTCGGCCAGCATCCGAAATGCGGCAAGTGCGGGCAGCCCTTGTTCCAGTCCCATCCGGTGGTGTTGACATCGGCAAATTTCGAGAAGCACGCCGCGAAGAGCGACCTACCGCTGCTGATCGACTTCTGGGCCGCCTGGTGCGGGCCGTGCCGCCAGATGGCGCCGTGGTTCGAGGAAGCCGCGCGCGAACTTGAGCCTCGGATAAGACTGGGCAAGCTCGACACCGAAGCTGAACAGGCCATCGCCGCCCGCTACGCCATCCGCAGCATTCCGACCTTGATTCTGGTCCACAAGGGCAGGGAAGTGGCGCGCATGTCCGGCGCCATGCCCGCCTTGGAGATCGTGCGCTGGGTCAGGAGCGCTCTCTAGGCAGGCTGTTTACTGCGGCGGGTAACGCTCGAAGCTCGGCAATTGGTGCGCGTTTTCCATCCAGCCGATCCGCTCGGCGACCTGGATATGCACCTGGGCGGGCACCGCCTCCGGATCGTCATAGGTGGCGCTCTGGACGTCGATGACGCCAGGCAGGATGTCGTCATTGGTGTAGAACAGTCCGGTGCCGCAATCCGGGCAGAAATGCCGCCGACCATGGGCCGAGGATTCGTAAACCTTCGGGATGCCCTGCGTGACGGTCACGGCTTCGGCGGGATACATGGTCCATCCCACCAACGGCGCGCCGGCGTGGCGCCGGCAGTCTGTGCAATGGCACAGCGCGTGGTGGAGAGGCTGGCCCTCGGTCCGGTAGCGAATGGCGCCGCAGTGACAGCCGCCGGTGATGGACATGATCACGCCCCGCTTCCTGGCGATGGACCTCCTAGATGCACCCTCGCGCCTTCAGGCTCTGCTGGACCTCGACGGTAGTCTGGGTCTGCTGCAGATAGCGGGCGAGGGCGACGCATTGCTGCTGGTTGAGGCGGTTGCCCACACCCTGGCTCAGGTCTTCTTCCTGATAGTCGCCGCCGGTCATGCCGTCATTGGTGTTCAGCGGCAAGCCGCCGGTATCGTCGGCGGGCCCCTGGTCCGACGATGGCGCGTTGCGCAGCCCGGTGTCGACGGGTTCGTCATCGACGGCGAACGCCGTCGCGGGCAGTGCGAGGCACAGGGCGATGCTCAATACGGCCAGTTTCATTCTATTACCCCTCCACCGGCTTGGATGGCTTGGACTTGCGTACCTTCTCGACGCTTTGCGTCAATGTCTCGTATGGCACCATGCCCTGCAAGAGCTGGGTGCCGATGATGAAATTCGGCGTGCCCTCGATCCCCAGCCTGTCGGCGAGGTCGTGGTTGTCGGCGATCACCT
This sequence comes from Gammaproteobacteria bacterium, assembly GCA_046074905.1. Taxonomy (GTDB): domain Bacteria; phylum Pseudomonadota; class Gammaproteobacteria; order Steroidobacterales; family Steroidobacteraceae; genus CAIOHZ01. Next base: position 475 of record JBJTPC010000239.1, on the reverse strand, counting down.
GGTCGACCGCCTCGTCCTTCATGTCCTGCTTGAGGCGGGCGACGTCGATGCCGACCTGGCCGGCGACCCGGTAGAGCACCTCTTCCGTGAGCGGCTCCTCGAGCGCCATCAGCGCCATGTGGTAGTCCACATACTTGCCCTGCCGGGCCGAGGCGATGGCGGCGCGCGAGGCGGTGAGCGACACCGGCCCAAGCACCGGATACTCCTTGAACACCACCCGGACGTTCGGATCCTCCTTCAGCAGCTTCACCATACTGGGCTGCGCAAGCCGGCAGTAGCCGCATCGGTAGTCGAAGAACTCCACCACGGTCACGTCGCCCTTCGGGTTGCCCGCGACCATGCCGCCATTGTCGCCGAAAATGTCGCCGTGATGGGCGACGATGCTCTTTTCCGCGTTCAACGCCGCTTCGCGCTCGTTGAGCGCCTGAAGCCGGTCGATCATTTCCTGCAGCACCTTGGGATTTTTCCTCAGGTA
>JBJTPC010000238.1:0-5655 GCA_046074905.1 Gammaproteobacteria bacterium | reverse complement strand
ACGGCGAGCGAGATTGCCGGCGGCGTGGTAGCGGGCACCGAGCTCCGCCGCGAGCGCCGCCACCTCCGCCGCCTCGGCGAGACGGGCGGCGCGGCGACCTTCAGCCACGGCGGTGCTCCAGGCCACCCGCACCTCATGCTCGAACCGCAAGGTTTCCCATGCGGCTTCCTGGGCCGTCGCCGCGCGCTCCCAATAGGCCACCCGCTGCCTCGCGGGTAAAGACAGCCATTCCTCGAGGGGCACACTGAGGCCCAGGGCGAGTTTGGCCAAACCCGCCTCCGGGCGCAGGCGTGCCCAGGACAGCGTCAGTCCGCCCGGAGCGGCTGCGGCATCGATCGCGGCAATCTCTGCGAGGAAGTTCGCCCGCAGCCAGTGAGCACGAGGGTTCTCGCCGAAAGCCAGACGCACGGCCTCGTCGATGCCGAGCGTCGGCGCATTGGCAGGATGGTCCGACGTCTCGTTCATGCCACCGGGGATTGCCGCACCCCAGAGCCCAGCAGCCCAACGTGCCTCGGTCGGCACATAGGCCCTCACCTCGGCCTCCCGCGCCGGTGCAACGGCACAACCGGCCAGCACCACGGCCAATCCCAGCACGGCACCCAGCCGGCCGGGTCGAATCGAAACTGAAGACTTCATGGTCCACTCCACGCGGGACCGCGATCGGTCCCCGTCCATCGCCATGGAGATCCCACGGGGATCCCCGCCTGTCTCAGCGCGCGAGGGAAATCGGAGGTCGCAGGGGAAGTTGCAAGGCCAGCGTCGGCAGGGCGGTGAACAGGACCGACCGGGGGCCGTCCACGCGCACGGGGAGCGCACGGAAACCGCTGTCGCCAATGACCGCCAGCACGGACACGCAATGACAGCCGGCGCCGGAGGGCCCGTGCCGGCAATCGCCAGCCTCCGGCGTGCTTGCTGCTGCCTCCGCAGAGGCCGGATCCGCCGAGGCAAGCGGCTGGCCGGGCTCCGAGTGGCAGGGCGGATCTACGGTACCGTCCGCCAGGGGTAACCCGCGCTCGGACTGTCCAGTACTGCCGGCAGTGGTCGTCACGAACCTGGCCATGGACACTTCCATGGGCAAGGCAGCCAGCAACAGCCCCAGCAGGGCCAGTGTGGTACCGCAGCGACGCCAGCGTCGGTTCAGACTCATTGCGACAGTCTACCCCGCCTGCACGTCCCTGTGCAGGCGACCGGCCGACGAGGGAGCGCCCTCCCTCAGAACTGCGCGGAGACGGACAGCGACAACCGAACGCCGTTGTCGTAGCGGTTGAAGTACACGCGGTTGTCGCCCCGCTGCTGGAACTCGCGGTAGTCGGTTCCGAGCAGGTTGCGAGCCTCGAACTTCCACTCCAGGTCCTGACCGAACCAGGTGACACCCTGGCGGAGCACCAGATCGATATTCAGCCCCGGTGACTCCAGGACATCCGGCAAGCCCGCTGCCCCGCGGCTCGACACCCGGTCACTGGTGTAGGACACCAGCAAGGTCTGCTGCGAAAGGCTGGCGGCGTCCTGCATCGACAACTGCAGGTTGACGAGATGATCCGATTGGCCCGTGAGGGAGGCGCCGTCGTTGAAGAAGTTGGTGGCCGGCTGGATGGCCGTGCCGAACACCGCCGTGGTGTCGCCGGCACCCACCTCGATCCGCGAGCGTGACCAGGTGTAGTTGCCGATCACCACCAGCTTGCGCTCCTGGAAGAAAGCATGATCCGAAACGAGGTCGAGATCGAAGTGCTTTTCCGACTCGAGCTCGAGACCGTAGAGCGTGGCCTTGGGCGCATTCGCGAAGCTGGTCACCGGCGTATTGTCGTTGAAGCCGGTGAACGACTCGATGGGACGATCGATCTGCTTGTGGAATGCCGCAGCCGACAGCCGCTGTCCCGGCGCGAAGTACCACTCGTAACGCAACTCGGTATTGGTGAACTCGCTGTCCACCAGCAGCGGATTGCCACGGTAAGCGCGGTTGCTTTCCGGGTCGAAGTAGGCCTGGAACATCAACTCGCGGAACTGGGGCCGGGCAATGGTCTTCGCGGCATTCGCACGCACCTGCATGTTGTCGCCGAACTTCCAGGTCAGTGTCATGCCGGGGAGCACATAATCATTGCCGAGATCCGTACCGGCCGTCGAAGCGGAAGCGGTCTTGAAGACCTGCAGCGGCGCCACGCCCTGCGTGGCTTTTTCGTGACGCACGCCGAGGTTCAACTCCAGGCCCTCGACCAGTTCGGCCTGCACCTGCGCGTAAGCCGCATCGGTTTTCATGGCGGCACTGAATGCGGGATCGGTTTCGGTGGTTTCCACCATCCCGATATTGAAGTAATCGACCACCGCGCCGCCCAGCAGGTAGTCCGGCCGGAGCATGGCCACGCCGGTCGGCATGTCCGAGGGAGCGACCACCAGGAACTCGCGCCGCCGCGACTCGCGCCGGGTCCGTGAATGCTCGTAGCCGGCCGAGATGACGACCGTGTCCGTCAGGTTTCGGGCCAAGTCGAGCCCGAAACTGGTGAGATTCTCGTCCAGGTCGGAGAAAGTGGCGCGGACATAGCCAGTCTGGCCGTTGTCGAGGCGGTTGATGAAATAGGCGCCATAGGGACTGGCGGCGAGGTTGCTGCGCGAGTAGCCGATGCCGAGTTCGAAGGGCGCTTCGCGGGTCGACTGCGCGTAGGCTGCGCGAGCATCCATGCGCACGAAGCCGAAATCGAATGCGGCACTGAGCTGCGTGGACCACAACTGGCGCTCGTACCAGGCGGTCTCCTGCTCGAGGAAATCGAAGCTGGGCCGTTGGCTCAGTTGTTTTCCTTCCGCCAGACTGGTGCGCTTGAGGGTGTCCCGGACCAGCAGGTTGGTCCAGCGGACCTTGTTGCCCTCACCGAACTCGTAGCCAATGCCGGCAAGACCATTGACCACGATCCGGTTCTCGCTGACGACGCGGCGGTAGTCCTTGTCCAGCACGGAGAGTGCAAAATCCGCAGGGCTCTGCTCGGTGATGCTGCGACTGCGCCAGGTGTTGCTGTAGCCTGCGGTCGCGATGAATCCCAGTTCGCCATCGCCCACCAGACGCGAAGTACCCGCCGTCACGTTGCCGGAGAAGTTCGCCGGCATCTTGTCGATCTGCTGCACCAGCGCATTGCGCGTATTCAGGAATTCCTTGGCGATGTCGCCACTGTCCACGACACCACTGCTCAAGCGCTCGCCACTGGCGTAAAACGCCTGCAGGGCAGGCGGCAGATCACGGATGCCGCTGTCGCGGCCGGTGTAGTCGTACTTGCTCCCGTAGTAGGAGTAGCCCAACTGTCCGGTGGTCTCCGCGTCGCCGCTGACCCCGAACCCGATCTTGAGGAAGGGTTCACGGGGCACGGCCAGGGTGGTGAGGTTGATGAGGCCGCCGCCGAACTCGCCCGGCAGGTTCGCCGAATAGCTTTTCTGCACGAGCGACGAGGCGATGATATCCGTCGGAAACAGGTCGAGTGGCACCGAACGGCGAAGCGGCTCTGGACTCGGGAGAGGGGAGCCGTTGAGGAACGCCTGGGAGTACCGATCGCCCAGACCACGCACGTAAACGAAGCCGTTGCCACCGACACTCAGACCGGTAACGCGACTGAGGGCACCGGCGACGTCGCCGTCGCCGGTCCGCGCGATATCGTCGGCCGAAAGCACCGAGATCACCTGCGTCGTGGCCTGCTGCAGGTTCTGGTCCTTGCGACCGACGACAACCACTTCGCCCACGAGGTCGATGTCGACGGCAGAATCCCCCGTCGTATCGCTGCCGCCGGCCGGTTCCTGGGTCGGACTGGAGTCGGCATCGGCAGCCACGGGCTGACGCTCAACGGTTTCCTGGGCAGCCGCTGCCGGCGCTGCCAGGGCAGCAGTCAGCAACAGGGCCCGTACGGCGGCGGTGGGGTTTTCCATGGATCTTCCTCGGGACATCCGTCTTGGCGTCGGTCAGAGCGTCGGCAGGCTGGTGCAGGCGCTGCCGGTGGAACCGAAGCTCGCCGTCGCGGAATTGCAGGTCCAGCCGGCGTACCAGGTGTCCGCCGCGCCCTTCACCGCGCCGATGGCAGTGGTGGTATCGAAGCCCGCAGCCACGGTCTTCGGGTCGGTGGCAGTGAAGCCCGTCTCGTTGGCGCCATTGACGAAGCCGCCAGTCAGCGTCGCAGTGAAGGTGGCGCTGTTGTTGTTGCCGGCGACATTGAAGGCGTCCGCGACCTGCTGGGCGGTGAGACCACCGGTGCCGACGAACGCATTCGTGGCGCACTGCATCGCGACGGACTTGAATACCGGCGCTCCCAGCTTGTCGATGGCCGCATCCGTGGACAGGATGTTGGTCCCGTTGAGACGCAGGCAGGCCATCGAGGAGGTCACCACGCCGTTCACCAGCGTCGCATCCGCCGCACCGCGGAACAGCATCGCCGCATTGTTTCCGGAGGCGGGATTCTTGTGGACGAAGGTGAAGTTGGCGAGACGCATCCAGGTGCGCGGCGTCTGGGACTCGAGGGCGTTCGCCGAATCGAGCTCGATCATGGAGTCCGGGTTGCCGGAGGTCTTCTGCACGCCGATGACGTACTGGATCAGGCCGCGGTATCCCACGTCGAGGTCGAGGGTATCGTCATCGGCACCGGTGATGACCAGGTACTTCATGTCGGCCGTGCCACCGAAGGCCTCGAGACCATCGTCGGAGCTGTTGTGCGACTGGATGTACTGCAGCACCGTCCCGCTGCCGACACCGCTCGGCGTCAATGCCTGCAGCTCGCTGTTGCCGGACAGGACGTAGCCCGAGTAGCGGATCTGCACGTACTTCATCGTGCCGCTGCTGTCGTTCGCCGTGGCGCCGCCGTAGTAGGCCGGATCCACCGCGCCCTCCGTCTGGCGCTCGCAGTTGACCGAGCCCGGCGTGGCGGCGGGAGCCACGGTGCAATCGGTGATGGGCGCGCGACCAAGGAGCACGACACCGCCCCACTGGCCCTGCGAGTCATCGGTGGCCAAACCGAGCACGTTGTCGCGGCTGGTGAACACGATGGGCGAGGCAGCGGTACCGATTGCATTGATCTTGTTGCCGCGGTTGACCGCGAGCCAGGAAACACCGCTGGATCCGAAGATCACCACGCCGGGATCGATCGTCAGGGTAACGCCCGTCTGGCCCGCCACCGGGGCGGCCCCGAGGTCGGTACCGACATCGACGCGACCACCGAGCGAGTAGAGCAAGCCGGGAATCTTCGTCAGCCGGCTGGAACGCGTGATGCGCGACGGCAGTTCGCAATTCCGGTAGGTACCCGTGGGGCCGGTGATCGTGCCGAGGTCACGGAGACCAGCGGGATCGTCGATGGTCGGGCAGCCGGCGGCCGGGGTCACCAGGGTGCTCGCGGGCGGCGGCGGCGGGGGCGGCGGCGGCGGGGTGTTGTTGGTGATGCTGACGTTTCCGCCGGTGCCCGGCGAAACGATCTTCTCGGCGCCGCAGCCACTGAGGGCTGCGACCGTGGCCGCGAGCACGACGAGTTGGCGGTGCTTGGCGAGGCTGCTCATCTGGCGAATCTCCGTTCTGGGATATGGGGGTCGGGGAACCCCATTTCGCCGCCGGGATGTGACAGCCGCATGACCGATGGATGACACTTGACGACAGGCGCTTCACGCCCTGCCGGCGCCGGCGAGCTGTCATGTTCCCGTCAT
>JBJTPC010000237.1:0-2297 GCA_046074905.1 Gammaproteobacteria bacterium | reverse complement strand
ACTCGGCAATCGCGGCATCGAGAGTCCGGCTTGCCGCCTCCCGCTCGACGAGTGGCAGATAGTCGGCAGGCCGCTCCTCGGGAGACCGAAGGTCCTCCACGAACTCCGGCAGGAAGGACACGAGCCTGCGGTACTCCAGAGCTGCCAGCGACAAGGCGGTTTCCGGATCTTGGACGGCCTCATCGAAAAGGTAGGCAGGTTTGCCACGGGACACGTGCTGCGGCTCGGGGGACACCGCCGCCGCCGTGCGTGCGAGCCAGCCGCCGCCCACCGCGGCACAGCCGGAGACCAGCAACTGGAAGAACAGGTAGACCAGGCCACACTGGGCGGCGACGCTGGGGGTCATCGACTGGATGGCATGAAAGACGAGGGGCCAGCCGGTCACCTCTTCCAGCAGGTCGAGCGGCAACGCGATCATCGCCGCCATGCCGCGCAGCCCCGCTTGGCACAGGGCGAGTTGCCGCGCGGCCCCCTCCATGCCTTGGGCAAGGATCAGGACGGCAAATCCACTTCCCACGCTGGCGCCGTAAATCATGAGCCCCACTTGCCCGAGATCGAGGATACCCTCATGCACCAGCGGCAGGGCCAAGACCGTCACCATGGACGAGGACTGGACCGCCGTGGCAATGACGAAACCGACGAGGAAGGCCACCAGCCCGGCGGAGCCGGCGAATATCAGGAATTCATGGGTCCAGGGATTGTTGCGGAGTTCCCCGGCACTCTCCTTGAGCAGCGAAAGCCCGAGCAGCAGCAGGGCGAGTCCCAGCAGGGCCAGCAGGGGATGTCGCAGGCGCTTGCTTTGCTCGAGTCCGGAGAAGAACGCCAGTCCCACGAGACCGAGGATGTAGTAGATCAGCGTCCGCATGTCGATGGCTGCGAGCAGGACCAGCATCGACGTTCCGACGTTGGCCCAGGCGAGCAACGGCAAGGCACCGCGGACCGTGGTCGTGCCGCTACCCACCAGGCCCGCTGCAATGAAGGTGACCGCGCTGGTCGATTGGGTCAAGGCACCGGAGAAAAAGCCTGCCAATGGCGGCACGAGCGGGCGATTCAGTGTCGCCGCGACAAGGCGCCGGAGCGGTCCTCCACCCAGTTGCTGGAGATGAAACCCGATCTCCCGCATGCCGATGAAGAACAGGCCCAGACCCGCCCACGCAACTGCCAGGCTCATCTAGCTGTTCTTCCCGAGGTCGCGCAGGCTCTTCAGCAGCAACGCACTCACTGCAAGGAGCGCACAAGCGATGGCAATCCACAAGCCATACCGGAGCAGCTCGTAGCGCTCCCGCATGGATTGATCGAGGCGTACGGACCTGCCGCGGGCCTCCTCGACTATCTGCAGGGCCAGCCGGTCAATGAGCGCATCCAGCGGTCGGTCGAGACCGCGGACTGCCCTGTCCGCAACGAACGGCGCCCAGCGGCCACCCGAGACGGCAGTGAGGGCCGCACGGTACTCCTCACCCATCACCCGATGGCGATTCCGCACTTCACCCAGCGTCGCGTCATGGGCATGAATGCCGAGCGCGTCCAGTTGGCGAGTCACTTCGTCCAGCGCCCGTGAAACCTGTACCTCGGCGCCGCTGAACTGGTCGTAGTAGCGCGAGCGCTGCAGTGGATCGGCACCGCGCAACAGGATGTTTTTCCACTCCTGCACCTGCCGCTTGAACTGCACCTGGGCGAGTCGACTGGCATCGAGCGCTGCCATGAGTCTTGCGGTTTCGCGGTCTCCCTCCACATGGGCGCGCTGCAGCGACCAGACCGCGAATTGCGCAAGCAGGGCCATGGACAGCAGCGCAAGCAGCAGCAGGCTGGACAGTTGCAGCAACGACTTGCGGAGCTGCGTTCTCTGGGTAGCGGTCGACATGCCCACGAGGTTAGGGCTTGGCAAGCGTGGACTCAAATGACGGATTGATGACGATCCCGGCGGCCCAGATCCGGAAGTCGTCCCGGTGGCGGCCGTTCAGGTGCCGCAGAAGGTGCGGGTGACCCGTTGCCCGGGCAGGGCCGGTCGGGCAAACGACTCGTCCTCCGGACGCATGCGATAGGGATCCGTGACGATGCCGAGCAGACGCTGGAATGGTCCGAAGTCGGCGGCATCTTCCGCGGCGCGGATCACTGCTTCCACCAGATGGTTGCGGGGAATGTGGAGCGGATTCACCTGATCCATGGCGGCCGCCCGCGCCGCGGACCAAGAATCGATGCCACTGCCACCGGCCTCCCGTGAGAGGCGCGCCTGCCAGGTCGGCAACCAGGCCGCCAGGGGCTCCGGGAAGGAATGGCTCCCGGGAGTGCGCAATGCC
>JBJTPC010000236.1:0-3305 GCA_046074905.1 Gammaproteobacteria bacterium | reverse complement strand
CCGGGCATGTCACCGCTCGAGATCTGGTGCAACGAGGCGCAGGAACGCTACGTGCTGGTACTGCCGCCGGAGCGTGTCGCGGAGTTCGCGGCCCTGTGCGCACGCGAGCGCTGTCCGTTCGCGGTGATCGGTCACACCACGGATGATGGCCAGTTGGTGGTGAATGACCCGCACTTCGGCAACGCGCCGGTGCACCTGCCGATCGAGGTGCTGCTCGGCAAGCCCCCGAAGATGTCGCGAAGCGCACGGCGCGTATTGCGGCACGCGCCGCCGCTGCCGACGGCCGGAATCGCCGTCGGCGAGGCACTGGCGCGGTTGCTGCGGTTGCCCACCATCGCGGACAAGTCCTTCCTCATCACCATCGGTGACCGCAGCGTCGGGGGACTGATTCACCGCGACCCCATGGTGGGTCCCTGGCAGGTTCCCGTATCCGACGTGGCGGTAACGGCCGCCGGTTTCCGTACCCATGCCGGCGAGGCCATGGCGATGGGTGAGCGTACCCCGCTGGCCTTGCTCTCCGGTCCCGCCTCGGGCCGCATGGCCGTGGGCGAGGCGTTGACCAACCTGGTGGCCGCGGATGTCCGTGCGCTGGGCGAGGTGAAGCTTTCTGCCAACTGGATGGCTGCCTGCGGTGACGCGGCCGAGGATGCGGCCCTGTTCGATACCGTGCAGGCGGTCGGCATGGAATTGTGTCCCGCCCTCGGGATTGCCATCCCGGTCGGCAAGGATTCGCTGTCGATGCGGACGCGCTGGAGCGAGTCGGACGGCGAGCGCGCGGTATGGTCGCCGGTCTCCCTCATCGTGTCGGCGTTTGCCCCGGTGGTGGATATCCGGCGCACGCTGACGCCCTGCATCCCCCGGGAAGCAGGGAGCGTACGGTTGTACCTGCTGGACCTCGCCTGTGGACAGCAGCGCCTCGGTGGTTCCTGCCTGGCGCAGGTCTACAACCAATTGGGTGACGTGCCGCCGGACCTCGACGACACCGCGCTGTTCAAGCGGTTCTTCGGTGCCGTCCGCGCTGCGGCGGATGCCGGGCTGATCGTGGCCTACCACGACCGTTCCGACGGCGGTCTGGCGATCACGCTGGCGGAGATGGCCTTTGCCTCCCATGCCTCGCTCGAGGTCGAGGTCGCGCCCCTGGTCAGGACGGATGCCGTGGCGGCACTGTTCTGCGAGGAACTCGGTGCCGTGGTGGCCGTCCGCGCCGGTGACACGGTGGTGTTCGAACAGTTGATGGCGGACCATGGCCTGTCGGCAGCCATGCAGGTGCTCGGCACCGCGACACCCGGCGGCAATACTTTCGTGTTGCGCGAGGGATCGCGGGCATTGGTCGAGACGGAGCGCACCGCCCTGCATCAGGCCTGGTCCTCGACGAGTCATCAAATCCAGCGGCGGCGCGACCATCCCGATTGTGCCGACGAGGCCCACGCCGCCCTCGCCGATGCCGCCGATCCCGGACTGTTCCAGCGCCTGCCGTTCGATCCGGAGGAGGATATTGCCGCTCCGTTCGTCCACACGGGAGCGCGTCCGCGCGTCGCCATCCTGCGTGAGCAGGGCGTGAACAGCCAACTGGAAATGGCGGCCAGTTTCCATCGGGCCGGCTTCGAACCGGTCGACGTGCACATGTCGGAACTGCTGGCCGGAACGGTCTCGTTGGCCGGCTTTGCCGGCGCGGCCGCATGCGGTGGTTTCTCCTACGGCGATGTACTCGGCGCGGGAGAGGGTTGGGCGAAGTCCATCCTGTTCCATGCGCGTACGCGCGATGCCTTCAGTGCGCATTTCGCCCGTACCGATGCCTTCACGCTCGGCATCTGCAACGGCTGCCAGATGGTTTCCGCACTGCGCGAGATCATCCCCGGCACCGCCGGGTGGCCGCGCTTCGTGCGCAACCGTTCGGAGCAGTTCGAGGGCCGCACGGCACTGGTGGAGGTGCTCGAATCACCCTCGCTGTTCCTGCAGGGCATGGCCGGTGCCGTGATGCCGATCGCGGTGGCGCACGGCGAGGGTCGCGCCGAGTTCGCGACCGCCGACGGTGCCGAGCGCCTGGTCGCGGCGGGGTTGGTGGGATTGCGCTGGGTGGATCACTATGGCCAGCCGACCCAGCGCTACCCGTTCAACCCTAACGGCTCGCCACTCGGCATCGCCGGTGTCACCAGCAGCGATGGTCGCGTGACCATCGCCATGCCCCATCCGGAGCGGGTCCACCGGGCCGTGCAGTACTCCTGGCGGCCCCCGGGCCTCGGCGAGGACTCTGGCTGGATGCGGATGTTCCGCAATGCGCGGCGGGCGCTGGGCTGATCCCGGGGCCCGGCGGCGCGATGCGGTGCGACCGCCTCAGCCGTTGAGCGGCTTGTAGCGGATGCGATGCGGCTGGTCCGCATCGTCGCCCTTGCGCTTGCGCAGGTCCGCCACGTAGTCCTGGTAGTTGCCCTCGAACCACACCACCTCCGAGTTGCCCTCGAAGGCGAGGATGTGGGTGGCGATGCGGTCGAGGAACCAGCGGTCGTGCGAGATCACCACCGCACAGCCCGGGAACGCCAGCAGCGCTTCTTCCAGCGCCCGCAGTGTTTCCACGTCGAGGTCGTTGGTGGGCTCGTCGAGCAGCAGCACGTTGCCGCCGGCCTTCAGCACCTTGGCCAGGTGGACGCGGTTGCGCTCGCCGCCCGACAGCTCGCCGATCACCTGCTGCTGCTGGGCGCCCTTGAAGTTGAAGCGGCCGACGTAGCCGCGCGAGGGCGTCTCGTAGTTGCCGACGCGGATCATGTCGAGACCGTCCGAGATCTCGTTCCACACCGTCTTCTTCGGGTCCAGCGTATCGCGTGACTGGTCGACGTAGGCCACCTTCACGGTGGGACCGACGCGCACCTCGCCGCCGTCCGGCTGCTCGTGGCCCGTGAGCATGCGAAAGAGCGTGGTCTTGCCGGCGCCGTTGGGGCCGATGATGCCGACGATGCCACCCGTCGGCAGGGTGAAGTAGAGATGGTCGAACAGCAGGCGGTCGCCGAAGGCCTTGCGCAGACCCTTCGCCTCGATCACCAGGTCGCCGAGACGCTCGCCCGGCGGGATGTAGATCTCGTTGGTCTCGTTGCGCTTCTGGAATTCCTGCGATTGCAGTTCCTCGAAACGCTGCAGGCGGGCCTTGCTCTTGGCCTGGCGGGCCTTCGGGTTCTGGCGCACCCATTCCAGTTCCTGCTGGAGTGTCTTGCGCAGGCCTTCCTGCTGCTTCTCTTCCTGGGCCAGACGCTTTTCCTTCTGCTCCAGCCAGGAGGAGTAGTTGCCCTGCCAGGGGATGCCGTGGCCGCGGT
>JBJTPC010000235.1:0-2270 GCA_046074905.1 Gammaproteobacteria bacterium | reverse complement strand
CGACATGTACTACAGCCTGTAAGGCTGTCGCGGAGGTCAGGCAGCCGGCACCGGGACGTTCGCGTCCCGGTGCACGGGTCCGGCAGGGAAAACCGGGAGAGGCTATGCTCACGCCATGCGACGCGAGAATCCTGTCCTTCATCGATTGCCGGCCTGCCTGTCGCTCGCTCTCCTCGTACTGGCAGCCGCAGGGGTCCCGACGGCCGCCGACGCGGCCACCCTGTGGCGCAAACGCGGCCCCAACGGTGAATGGGTCTACTACGATCGGCCCGCCGCCGGCGCCGAGCCTTACGAACTTGCCGTGCAGGGTCCCGCAGCGCAGCGCGCAGCGCCCGTGGCGCGAGCGGAACCTCGCCTGCCTGGGCCCACCCGGGATCGCCCGCCCCTCGCAGGGGGGCCACCGCGCAAGGTCGAGATCCTGTTCCCCGCCCAGGATGCGGTCATCCAGTTTGTCGACGTCTCACACCTGGTGGCCCGCGCACGCATCGAGCCCGCGCTCAACGGGGGGCAGCAGCTATGGTGGTTGCTGAATGGCCAAACCTTGCGCGGCGAGGCGGCCCAGGCCGCGCTGCGCGTCTTGCCGCGCGGGTCGCACACCCTGCAGGCCCGCGTCACCGATGTGGCGGGTCGCGGGCTGATGGATTCGCGCCCGGTGGTGTTCCATATCCGTCAGCCATCGGCAGCATCGCCTCCCGTTGGACCATTGCTGAGGAAGCCCCCGCCTCCCCGTTGAGTGCGCGCAGCGGCGACCGGACCTGACCATGGCCGCCGACCCGCTCCACTTCAGCCCCGCTTCCGCCGCGCCGTCGGAGTTGGCGGATGCGCTGACCACCGCGGTCCTGATCGTCGATGCGCGCGGTGCGATCCACTATCTCAACAGCGCCGCCCAATCCTTGCTGGCGGTGGGACGGTCGCAGGCTCGTGGTCGGCCGGTCGCCGACTTGGTGCGGGATGCCGGTCCGTTGACCGCGGTGATCCTTCGTGCGCTGGAGCAGGGTGAGCCCGTCGCGACCCGCGAGGTGCCACTGACCCCGGCGGCACGCAGCGATCTGCAGCTCACCGTGGATTGCACGGCCTCGCCTTACGGCGAGGAACTGGCCCTGGTCGAGATCGTCGATACCACCCGCCAGCGGCGCATCACCCGGGACACCGCCTTGCTGTCCCAACTGGGGGGCAGTCGCCTGATGGTTCGCCAGCTGGCCCACGAGATCAAGAATCCGCTGGGTGGACTGCGCGGGGCGGCACAATTGCTCGAACGTGAACTCTCGGCCTCGGAGCTTCGCGAATACACGCAAGTGATCATCCGCGAGGCCGACCGGCTCCGTGTCCTGGTCGACAATCTGCTGGGACCTCCGACGCCACCGCGCAAGGTGCCGGTCAACCTCCACGAGCTGACCCAGCACGTGTTCCACCTGGTGCGCAGCGAGGCCCCCGAGGGCATCGTGATCCAGCGCGATTACGATCCGAGCCTGCCCATGCTCGCGCTCGACCGCGACCAGGTGGTGCAGGCGTTCCTGAATCTCGCCAGGAATGCGGTGCAGGTGCTTGGACGCACCGGCAGGCTCTGCCTGCGCACACGTGCCCTGACGAACGTCACCATCGGCACGCAACGCCATCGCACGGTCGCTGCCGTGGCGTTCGAGGATAACGGTCCGGGCGTCCCCGAGGCACTGCGCGAGACACTGTTCTATCCCCTCGTGACCGGGCGCGAGGGTGGCACCGGTCTCGGCCTGGCCGTCGCGCAGGACCTCATCACCCGCCATGGCGGACTGATCGAGTTCGACAGCCGTCCCGGCCATACCGTTTTCACCGTCCTCCTGCCGCTCGAGGCCGCGAACCAGTGATTCCCATGACCCACGGACCCGCACTGCACGTCTGGCTCGTCGATGACGACGCCTCGATCCGCTGGGTGATGGAGCGGGCGCTGCGTCAGGCCGGCATGGACGTGCGGGTCTTCGAGGAGGCCGAAAGTGCGCAGGCGGCATTCGCGGACGGTGCGCCCGAAGTCCTGATCACCGACATCCGCATGCCGGGCAAGAGCGGGCTGGTGCTGCTCGACGAGGTGCGGCACCGCCATCCCGAGCTGCCGGTCATCGTGATGACCGCACACTCGGATCTCGACAGTGCGGTGGCTGCCTACCAGGGAGGGGCCTTCGAGTACCTGCCGAAGCCCTTCGACATCGACACCGCCGTGGACCTGGTGCGCCGTGCCGGTCGCCAGTCGCAGCCGGTCCCCGAGGACAGCGGCGAGGCTGGCCGCATTCCCGAAC
>JBJTPC010000234.1:0-2664 GCA_046074905.1 Gammaproteobacteria bacterium | reverse complement strand
TGTCCGCCAACGACCTGCCGGCCGCGCTCGCCGATTTCCGCAAGACGGCCAAGAACTTCGAGCAACTCAGCCAGAATCTCGACGCGATGGTCTCGGAGAACCGGCCGGCGGTGTCCAACTTCGCCTCGACCGCGCTGCCCGAGCTCAGCCAGTTCGCCGTCGAGGCCCGGCGCGCCGCCGCCACCCTCAACCGCGTGCTGGAGAAGCTCGACCAGGGTCCGGCCGACTTCATCTTCCCGCCCAAGCAGCCCCAGATCGAGGCACCCAAGCCATGACGCCGATCCGCACCATGGGCCGCCTCGCGGCCATCCTGCTCATCCCCGCGCTGCTCGCGGCCTGCGGCGGCCTGATCAAGCTGCCCAATGACGGGCCGGCGCCGGGACTCTACAACATCACCGCGCCCCAGAGCGTCGCGGCCAGGGGCACCAGCGCGCTGCTGCTGATCGAGGACCCGACCGCGACAGGCGGTCTCGACACCACGCTGATCGCCCGCCGGTCGTCACCCAACGAGTTGCAATTCTTCGCCGGCGCACGCTGGGCGGGCCGGCCGACCGCCATGGTGCAGAGTGTCATGGTCGAGGCCTTCGAGCGCGCGGGCCAGACGGTCACCCAGGCACGCGGCGGCGCGGTCGCACCGGCGCGCTACGAGCTGCAGGTGGAGATCCGCGACTTCCAGGCCGAGTACTTCCAGGGTGCCGTGACGCCCCAGATCCGGGTGCGCCTCGCCGTCACGCTGGTGAAGCTGGGTCCCGTCGCCGTCGTCGGCCAGAAGGTGGTCGAGGCCAAGGTGGCGGCGACCTCGCCCGATATCGACGCGGTGATCACCGCGTTCGACCAGGCCGTGCACGACGCGCTGGGCGAGACGGTGCAGTGGACCACGGGCGCGCTGGCGTCGGCGAGGTAGGGCATCCCGGCTTTGCCGCGGGGCAGTGCCGTGATAGTGTCTGCCCTCCCGGGAAGTGCGGCGCCGTGAAGGTGACCGCACTGCCGCCCCAAATGGACCGCCAGC
The DNA here is from genome assembly GCA_046074905.1 of Gammaproteobacteria bacterium. GTDB lineage: Bacteria > Pseudomonadota > Gammaproteobacteria > Steroidobacterales > Steroidobacteraceae > CAIOHZ01. The sequence continues at coordinate 1,655 of JBJTPC010000234.1, read as the reverse complement.
CTTCGATCTCTGGAGTGAGACCCCGATGCGTCTGACAGCCCCCGCCGCGACGGCCTTGACGGCAGCTGCCATGGCGCTTGCCGCACCGTCGAGCACCGCGAGCCTCAACCCTGCCAAGGCGGGCGTGCCGCAGGATCGCAGCATCGAGTTCCAGGTGTTCCGAAAGGGCGAGCAGATCGGCACGCACCGCCTGCATTTCGAGTCCAAGGGCGACCGGCTCCAGGTGGATGTAGAGGCCGACCTCAAGGTCCAGGTGCTGTTCGTCACTGTCTATCGCTACAATCACCACTCCACCGAGCTGTGGGCCGGCGACCGCATGGTGGCGTTCGAGAGCGCGACGAAGCAGAACGGCAAGAAGTGGGAAGTCGATGCCCATGTGGCAGGCGACGACAAGCTGCTGGTGAAGACGAATGACCAGCAGCGCTTCGTTCCCGACACGCTGCCGCCGACCAGCTACTGGCGTCCCGAGATGATGCAGACCTCGCGCTGGTTCAACACCCAGTTCGGTTCGCCGATCGACGTCAATATCGCGCCCAGGGGCACCGAGCAGATCGCATCGGTGGGAAAAACCGTGAACGCGCACCGCTACAATATCACCGGCGTCATCGCTGAAACCGGCAAACCGGTGAATCTGGACCTTTGGTACGGCGACAATGGCGAACTGGTCAAGATGCAGTTCGTCGCCGTCGCCGATGGCTCGCTGATCGAGTTCGAGCGGACCAGCTGACTGGGCTTGCATTTCCGTCCCCATGCTTGCGCGCGGTCAATGACGCCGCATCGAGTCGGCAGGCCTCATTGATCCGTCAACGGCCGCGCGGCGTACACGGTTCATGTCTCCAGCTTCGCCTCTCATCGTCTGGTTCCGGTCCGACCTTCGTCTCGCTGACCATCCGGCACTCTGCGTGGCGGCGCGGAGCGGGCGCCCGGTCATCCCGGTATTCGTGCTCGACACCGGCAATCGTCATGCCATGCCCGGCGGCGCCAGCCGCTGGTGGCTGCATCACAGCCTGTCGCGGCTCCAGGAGGCACTCGAGAAAACCGGCTCGAGGCTGATCCTGCGGCGGGGCAACGCCTCGCGCATCCTGCCCGCGCTGGTGCGCGAGACCGGTGCCGGAGGCATCCTCGCCAGCCGGTCGCACGAGCCGCGGCAGCGCGCGGTGGAGCGGCTGGTCGGTGAAGCGGGGGCAGGACTCAAGTTGCTGCCGGGCAACCACCTGTTCGAGCCTGGCTCCATTCTCACCGGCTCGGGCGGGCCATACCGCGTGTTCACGCCGTTCCACAGGGCCTGCCTCGACGCGCCGCCTCCGGCAGCACCGCTCGATGCACCCAAGGCGCTCGCCGCGCCGGACGTTTGGCCCGAGACCGAGGCGCTGGCGTCCTGGGGACTGCTGCCGGCACGACCGGACTGGGCGGGCGGGCTGCGCCAGGCCTGGACCCCGGGCGAAGCCGCGGCCGCCGCTAGGCTTGCCGACTTTCTAGACGCGGGCGCCGACGCGTATCAATCCCTCCGCGACCTGCCGGCCGAGGATGGTACCTCGCGCCTCTCGCCCTACCTGCATTTCGGCGAGATCGGGGCGCGCCAGGTCTGGCATGCGGCGGTGCGCCATCCCGACGCGGGCGGCGCCGGCGTCGCCGCTTTCCTGCGCGAGCTGGTG
>JBJTPC010000233.1:0-4724 GCA_046074905.1 Gammaproteobacteria bacterium | reverse complement strand
AGCAAGCGCGCACAGCCGCCGGGGGTGGGCGCTGGGTCATCGAGGCGCGGGGGTGGCGAGTGTCGCACCCGCGAGTAGCGGATGTCGGGCGGCAGGGATTGATTCTCGGATGAGGTGGAGGGCGGGGTTATTCGCTCCCGGGAGGGGGCGAAGTCTGCCGAGGAAAAGTGCGGCCCGGAATCTGCCCAGTCCGCCGGGGCCATCGATGCCATCGGCGCTCCACCCTCCGTGGACTTCGGACCATGAACCTCCTGGAGGACTTCGGCCAGCAGTTCGGCCTCCCGTGCGTCGGCGGGGTCCAGATCGGGACCCGGCCGGCCGGCCAATGCCTCCAGCCAGGCCAGGTCTTCCTTCCGGGGTGGGCGGTCAGGGGGCAAGCCCATCGAGGTACCTCCTGCATTGGACCAGCCAGGGACGGATGCGGTCGCGGCAGCCGGTCAAGTAGACGGCGGTCGCGTTCGGGGTCTTGCCGAGACGTTCGGCCACTTCGGCCACGGTGTAGCCCTGCGTGACGAGCCACAGGGCCTCGATGTCGCGTGCGCGATCCCGGGCGAAGCGGCGCAGCTGCCTGCGGACGCAAGCGCGCGCCTGGCCCAGTTGGTACTCGTAATCCGGGTTGCCGCGCGGCGATACGGGGGTGTTCGACTCATCCGTGAAGCCATGGAATCCGTCCTCGTCCGGATTGCCTGCTTCGTGGCTGCCGCTCCCGCCGGTAATCCGTCCGCGGGTGTGCTTTCGCTGCCGGTCGCGGTAATCGTCCAGGGTGTTCCGCGCGACGGTCCAAATCCAGGCGGCGGCGCCGGCCGGGGTATCGCCACGGAAGGAAGCGGCATGGACCATGATTTTCTCGATGGTGTCCTGCAATACGTCTTCGGCCTGGGAGCTGGGAGCGCCGCTGCGCACGAAGTGTCCCATCAGTCCCTTGCCCCACTGGAAATAGAGGTACTCGAGCGCAGCGGGGCAGTCCGTGCGCGCGTTCCCTCCGGCCAAGGCCCGCAATGCCTGCAGGTCATCCATGCCGCTGCCGTCCTCCTGACGTACCCCTAATGGTTTTGCATCCGCGCCGTCTGTGGGGATAGGGAGGCAAGAAACGCCGCCCCATCGACCCTTCCATCCATCCTAAGCCAGGGAAAACAAGATGAACAACCCCAGCCCGCTCCCGCCCGCCCTTGCCCACGCTTTGACATCGCTCGATTTCGGCGCAGCACAGAACGCCCTCAACCTCACCCTCGTTCCCTTGCTCAATCCGGCCGCCCCGGCTGCGGATTATCTTCCCCTCGATGTCGCGCTCGCCAAGGGGCTGGCCGAGGTCACCGAAGTTTCCGAGAGCGGCTCGGTGCCGGAGCTTTTCTTCCGCAACCGCGGCGCGTTCAAGGTGCTGCTGGTGGACGGCGAGGAACTCGTCGGCGCGCGGCAGAACCGGGTCCTGAACCTCAGTGTGCTGGTGGCGCCGAACTCGGCGCTGAAAATCCCCGTGTCCTGCGTCGAACAGGGCCGCTGGAGCTATCGCAGCCGCGCCTTCCGCTCGGAGGGCCGTGCCCTGCATGCCCGCGCCCGCGCCGAGAAGATGGCGGCGGTCAGCCAATCGCTCCGGTCGTACAGTCAGCCGCTCAGTGACCAGGGTGCGCTCTGGCAGGAGATCGGCCGGAAGAGCGCGGCGATGGAGGTTCGCTCGAACACGGCAGCGATGGCCGAGATTTTCGATGCGCGACGCGATCAACTTGCCGACTACCGGCGGGCCTTCCATCCGCTGCCCGGCCAGATTGGCGCCGCCTTCCTCGTGGGGAATCGGTTGGCCGGCCTCGAGTTGTTCGATGCGGCATCGACGCTGGAAGCGCTGTTGCCCAAGCTCGCCGACAGTTACGCCATGGATGCCCTCGAGCAGTTCGTGGTTCGGCACGGTGAAAAGGACTCGGCATCGGAGCAATCCGCCGAGCTGGCGCAGGATACGGCCAAGGCTTTCATCGCCCGCGTGCTGGCAGCCAAGCCCGAGCAGTATCCCGGTATCGGTCTCGGTACCACGGTACGCCTCGAGGGTCCCAGCCTGCGGGCAGGTGCCCTGATGGAAGGCGAGCGCATGTTGCATCTCTCGGCGTATGTCGCCTGAGATCTGAGGCCTGAGGTCTGAAGTCTGAGCCTGTCCGCCCCGCGCCACCCGTTCGGTGGCGCGGGTCACCGTCCGCCAGGATTACTGCGGCCTGGTGGGAATCGGGTTCAGGGTGACCTTGAGCGGGTTGGGTGTCAGTCGCTTGGTGGCTCCCGTGGCGGCATCCACGCCGGCGCCGATCAGGCCGCCGACCAGCACGTTGCCGGCCATGCCGGCGGCACCCGCGCCCGCGGTTTCGCTGATGATGCTGACTTCCACCGGTTCGTAGCCGTCCTTGTTGATGAACACCACGAAGTTCTCCTTGCGCTTCTTCTTGAGCGTGCAAGGGCTGTTGCAGGTTTCTCCCGAGGAGAGACGCACCTGGGCGCCGATGGGCGTGGTTTCGACCACGAAAGCCTCCGAGCTGCCCCGGGTGATGGTGGCACAGCCGGAGAGGCTGGGCAGCGACAGGGTGGCGAGCACCAGAGGCGCGACAATGCGTCGGTTCATGACTTGTTCCTGTAGTGACGGAGTGACACGGTACCGGCTGGTTTTTGTAGGGTTTGGTCGCCGGTCGACCACGCAATTCGGCCGCTGGAGTCTACGACGAAAAGGGGAGGCTCAGCGAAGCATCACCAGTCGGGGAATCGCGTCCGGTATGGATCGCCTATCCCTGGAGCGCACGAATGGTACCGGTTTGCCAGTGGCAAAGACGCGATCCGGAAAGCCGGGGGAAGTAGCCATTCGATACCAGACCGCGGCCGTTGAACAGGGTCATTTCGATACCGATCAGATAAAACCTGTCGCCACGGACCTCCCAACTGCCGACGTAGCCGCGCCATAAGGCGCCGCAGGGAATCCCCGAGAGCAGGACCGGTGGTTACGCCCGATCCTCCCGGCTCATGTCATGAGCCACGGTGGAACGATGATGCCCTCATGAAAAAACCACGCGAATTCACTATCTATCGCCTGACCCATAAGGATGTCGCCGAGGCCCTGAACAATTTCGAGTCCCGCTACGACAGCCAGCGCATGCGTGATTCGATGGTCCGGTCAATTAACGAGGGGAGCACCTCGGGATGGTTTGGGCCCGGCGCCCGGCAGGAGCTAGACGGATCTTGCCAGTCGGCGCCAGGTACTTTGCATGTCCTCGAGTTCCACGTAGCAGCCCTGCAGATGCCGCTCACCGGTAGAGGCATCGAAGGGCGTGCGACCATGCAGCACGCGGTGATTGTGGTAGACGATCAGGTCACCGGGCTCCAGTCGCAGATGCAGCTGGTTGGCCGGCAAGCGCAGCAAACGCCACCATTCACCGAGGGCCGACAGCAGTTGCCGCGAGCGTGCCGGCGGCAGTGGATTGGCAGCGCGCAGCCAGTTATTGAAGCGGATCTGGCGGACGGTACCATCGGGATTCAGGGTGATTGGGGCAACTGCGGTGCGGATATCGCAGCTGTCATCATGGAAGCGAAATTCCACCGGCTGTTCCGTGAGCAAGTGAAATGCCGCGGGCTGTTCGCGACGCAAGTCTTCAACCACCTTGAAGCCATCGGCAAACACCGAGTCGCCCCCGCTCACGCTCGACTTCAGGCAGGCCAGCAATTGAAAATCGGGCGGCAGGCGCCAGTTGGCGAGATCCGTATGCAGTTCCAGCCCCAGCGGCGTGTAGGCAACTGCATTGGGATTCGGCATGGACACCACATCGTAGTGGTCACCGAAATTCGTTCCACGCACCGGGCCGATACGCCGAGCGACTTGCAGCAATTGTCCGGGGATGCAGGGAGTATCATGAAGCAACGCGATACCGTCCGTGCGCAGCGTATCGATCCACTGCTGCAGGATTTCATCCGATGTCATGAAGGCGTCATGGTGGAAACGCCGGACGTGACCGTTCAAGTCGGCGCCCCAAAGACGCGGCTGGATGAACGGCTCAGCCAAAAAATCCGGTGCGCCGCCATGGCGCCGCAACCATCCTGCGCTGTAACGGGAGGAATGCCGCATCTCGCCGTCGGCAAACTCCACCTGCAAGCTGCCATCGGTGCCAATTACCGCGGAGTGAATTTCCGGCACTGGATGATCGATGAACATGTAAAGCCGCTCGAATGCGCGCGGATGGCGGCAGGCGCTGCAAGCACAGTTGTCGCGCAACCACTCCACCGCGAACTCGCTGCGGTGACCGTCATTCCAGGCCAGCACAAGGCTACCTGTTTCCAGTACGGCTTCCGTCATGCGCCACGGCGTGGTACTCGGTTCCAAATCCGACATTTCCATCGAGGAGGCCATATTCAACACCCGCGGCTGCCGTTGCAGGTCAAGGGTAGCCGACTCTCCAGAGATAGTGGAAGGCTGCCGCTTCCAGGGGGGGATTTGCGCTCCCGGCTTGCCTCCGGCATGGTGCTCCGAATCCACTGAGGTGGCATTGCCGCCTGTCAAGCCGTGCATCGCCATCGGGAATGCAGCGCTCCGCAGGGCGGATTGGTCCAGCGTACGCGCGGCCCCATAGCCCGCCCCCGCGTAATCGGCTACCTTCGAACCCACAACAACGCCGGGAAGGGAACTTGTAATGAATCACGGTTTTGAACGAGGCGTGCCCAATAATGTCCGCTATGGTACGAACCTGTGTCTACCAGTACGGGAGCCT
>JBJTPC010000232.1:0-2656 GCA_046074905.1 Gammaproteobacteria bacterium | reverse complement strand
CATCGACCGCCATCACCTCGGCCGTGGCACCCTCTCCATCGATGATGACTTTAGGTAATTCAATTTCTTTGTATTCAACAGGTTGAGTATTTTTTGAAGTTTCTTTTGAAGCATTCGGGGTGGCGGCCAGCCTGAGGCACTCCAGAGGCAGAGCCGGAAGATGTACCGCCAACCAGAGATGCCGGGGAGCCGGACGGGCGGCGGAGGCCACGCCAGACGAGGGCCCGACATCAAGACAGGCACCTGATGACAGTGAGCTGATATTTTGATTCGGCGACTGTTCGGCAGCGGTCTGCTGGCGCGGCAGCAACGACCGACGTGAGCGCCTAGCTGTGCCGGAGCGCATCGCGCACCCACCCTGGCCTTCCGCCCTGGCACTTGAGGATTTCGATATCGAGGCCACCGGCCGGACGCGGATGCAGCAGGAGCCGCAGGCTGGCGGGTGACGGCACCGCTGCACAGGCCACGGGCCGGAACAGGATGCCGAGGGCAGCGCCCTGCGCTGCCGCCAGTTTCAGGCGCCGCAGGGCAGCAGCATCGGTCGGATTGGCCCAACCCAGCACTGCCGCACAAGCCCCGGAGCGCAGGGTCTGTTCCATGGCCCAGAGCGACTCGGTCGGTGAGCGAGGGGTCACCCACAGGACTTGCTCGGTCGGGATACCGGCCTGCGACAGACCCGGACCATAGGGGACGTAAGGCGGGCTGACCCAGGCCAGCCAACGGGGTCGGACCGGTACCGCAGCGCCATCATCGCAGGGCCGGGGCCGGGCTGCTGTCCAGCGTTGCAATGCGGGGAGCCACAAGGAGACCTCGCCGATACCGGCACGGGCCGTCAGCACCTCGACCAGGGTTCCCACCGGCCACCCTCTCCCAGGCAAAGCAGCATCCAGCCGGGGGAAACCCGTGGGCAAGCGCGGGCCGATGGCAAACGACGACAGGCTCCCCTGCGAACGCACCCGCCAGACAGCACCAGCCGACTGCTCCAGCAAGCTGGACAGGGCTTCGGTTTGGACAGGAGGCGCCCCCGGGGTCCGGGAAGCGCCTTCGCTCATTGGAGCCGGTCGATGGAACGCCCGCAGCGCAAGACGCCGACCACCACGCCCTCGATGATGAGCGACTGCTCCTCGAGATCGACGCGAATGGGGTCGAAGTCGCGGTTTTCGGGCAGCAGCCACACCACCGGACCATCCTGCCGGTAGCGCTTCACCGTGACCTCGTTCTCGAGGCGCGCCACCACCACCTGGCGATTGCGGACCTCGGGCGTACGGTGCACAGCCACCAGATCGCCGTCGAGAATGCCGATGTCCTTCATGGACATGCCCACTACCTTGAGCAGGTAATGCGGCTTGGGATGGAAGAGATCCGGATCCACCTGATAGCGGGATTCGATGTTTTCCTCGGCGAGGATGGGGCGACCGGCGGCCACCCGGCCTACCAGCGGCAGACCCGGGGGCGGCACGAACTCGCGGCCACCGTCTTTCAGCTGAATGCCACGCGAGGCACCGGGCACCAGTTCGAGGACTCCCTTGCGCTGCAGGGCCCGGAGGTGGTCTTCCGCGGCATTGGCGGACTTGAAGCCGAGGGCGCGGGCGATTTCCGCGCGCGTGGGCGGCATGCCGCTTTCCTGGACATGGTCGCGGATGAAATCGAGGATTTGCTGCTGGCGGGAGGTGAGATCCGACATGGCTGGCTCCGCTGGAGGGGCTGTAACGCTGCTGCTGGGGACAGTGTGCTGACTTTGCACTTCAGGCTGTATGGAATTACAGTACCTGAGTAAATATCCAGTAGCAAGTGGGCTCATCCGCTGAGCCCACCCTGAACATCACGGGTTCGTGTCTGGCAGCGTACGGAACTCGGAGACGCGCCGTGTTGTCGTTAATGCGCGACAGTGTAGGGGGACTGCCAATCGCGCTCGTTATGTCTTACCCTAGACGGGAAAGATTGGAACGCGCCGTGCGCAGCCACCTGCCCCGTGTGCGGAATCGTTCATCAACCTAAGTTAGGGGTACTGAAATCATGATGAAGTTCGTCAAGGTGGGCGCTGCCGCCCTGTGTGTCGTGTTCGCCGCAGGCTGCGTGGACCTCAAGCCGCTGCAGGCCGAGGTCGACTCGCTCAAGAGCCAGGTGGCCAAGCTCCAGGGCGACCACGCCAGCATGATGAGCGCCTCGAGCGCCAACGCCGCCGCCGCCGACAGCGCCGCCCGCGCCGCCGCTGCCGCCCAGCAGGCTGCCACGGCTGCTGCCGCCAAGGCTGACCAGGCCCTCGCCGCCGCGACCGCCAGCCAGCAGTGCTGCGACGCGACGAACGAGAAGATCGATCGCATGTTCAAGCGCTCGATGTCGAAGTAAGGTCCGTCCTTGCTCCGCTGGGTGCCCGGCAACGGGTACTCCGCGAAAGACGCCGCGGTTCACCGCGGCGTTTTTTTTACGTCGGTTGACCCGTTTCCTGCCAACCCTGCGTTTACCCCGGCAGACCCACCCCTCAGGAGTCCTGCCGATGACCCGGAACCCCGACGTCCGCCGTACCGCCAACCGCCTGCCCCTGGCGCTTGCCTTGACTGCCCTGCTGGTTGCCTGCGGCGCGCCACCCCGCCAGCCGCTGCAGGGCGTGCCCGCGCCCGCCGCCCCCGAGATGCTGGCGGCCACCGAATCGCCA
>JBJTPC010000231.1:0-3974 GCA_046074905.1 Gammaproteobacteria bacterium | reverse complement strand
ACGAGGCGCCCGTCACCCTCGAGCGCAGCGACGAGGTCGGCGAACTGGCGCAGTCGGTGGAGTACCTGCGCCAGCGACTGAAAGTCACCACCATCAGCCGCAACTATCTCGACACGGTGCTCAACAGCATGTCGGACGCGGTGATCGTCACCACGCCCGAAGGCATCATCCGCCGGGTCAACGACGCCACCGAAAAGCTTCTCGGCTTCGCCGAATTCGAGTTGGTGGGTCGCGAGTTCCGGGCCCTGGTCGGAGAGGCCGACCGACCCGGGTTCGAATTGAAGACGGCCGCCCAGGAGTCGCGCGAAACCGTCGTCGAGACGCATGGCGGCCAGAGCATTCCCGTGTCCATGAGCGGCAGCCTCATCAGCGGCGAGGAGGCCCAGTTCCGCGGCTGCATCTTCGTGCTGCGCAACATCACGGAGCGCAAGCGCGCCGAGCGCCGCATCCGCTATCTGGCGCGCTACGACACGCTGACCAAGATCCCGAATCGCATGCAGTTCCAGCACCTCCTGCAGCAGGCGCTGGCACGCAACCTGCGCCAGGGCCGGGCGGTGGCGCTGCTCTACATCGATCTCGACCGTTTCAAGGAGGTCAACGACACTTTCGGCCATGCCGCCGGCGACCGGACCCTCGAGGTCCTGACCGAACGCCTGCTTCGCCTGTTGCCGAAAGACGCCGCCGTGGGCCGCCTGGCCGGCGACGAATTCGCGATGTTCCTCGAAGGCCTGCCGGCCGACGACACGCGCGCTGCCGTCCTGCCCGTGTGCCGGCAAGTACTCGACGGCATCGGTGCCGCCTTCTGGCTGCAGGGTAACGAGGTCTACCTGTCGGCGAGCCTCGGCATTGCCCTCGCCCCCCGTGATGCGGAGAACGTCATCGATCTGGTGCGCAATGCGGACGCGGCGATGTATCACGCCAAGCAGAACGGCGGCGGTTCCTTCACCTTCTACACGCCGGAGATGAATACCGCGGCGGTCGAACGGCTGATGTTGAAGAGCAAGTTGCGGCGGTCCCTCGAGCGCAACGAATTCTTGATGCTCTACCAGCCGCGGGTCGAACTGCGTACCGGCCGCATCGTCGGCGCCGAAGCCCTGCTTCGCTGGCGGCTGCCTGGTCACGGCGACATCCCGCCCTCGCACTTCATTCCCATCGCGGAGGAAAACAACCTCATCCTCGTCATCGGCGAATGGGTACTGCGCCGTGTTTGCCAGGAGTATGCGCAGTGGCGGCAGGTGGTAACGGATCCCGGCCGCGTCTCCATCAACCTGTCGCTCAAGCAGCTGCGGCAGGCCAGTTTCATCACGCGCTGCCAATCGGTGTTCCGCGAGGAGGGCGTCCCGCCTTCCTGCTTCGAACTGGAGATCACCGAGACCACGCTGATGTCGGACGCCAAGCGCACGGTCCGCCTGCTGGACGAGCTCCACGCACTCGGCATCCACCTGTCCATCGATGACTTCGGCACTGGCTACAGCTCGCTGTCGGCGCTGCAGCAGTTGCCGGTCGGCACGCTGAAGATCGACCGCACCTTCATCAACAATGCCGTGACCAGTACCGAAGACGCGACGCTGGTGCGGACCATGATCGAGATGGGCCGCAATCTCGATCTCGAGGTGGTGGCCGAGGGCGTGGAGACGCCGGAGCAGCTGCGCCTGCTCCGCGAGCTCGGTTGCGACTACGCGCAGGGCATCCTGCTCGGCGAGCCGATGACGGGCGAGGCGCTGCTGGAACTGCTGGTCGAGCAGGCCCGGGGCACGCCGGTGCTGGAACGCCATTTCGCCTGAGTCGTCGCCACCGTGACGACGGGCGCGCTGCTAGACTGCGCGCCCCATGATCCATTTCCGTCAGGTCACGCTGCGCCGCGGTACCCGCGTGCTGTTCGAGGAGGCCGCGTTCAGCCTGTTCCGCGGCGACCGCGTCGGTATCGTCGGCGCCAATGGGGCGGGCAAGTCCAGCCTGTTCGGGCTGGTGACCGGCGAACTGCATGCCGATACGGGCGAAGTGGAACGTCCGGCCAGCCAGGTGCTGGCCAGCGTTGCCCAGGAGGTACCGCCGGATTCGCGGCCGGCGCTGGAGTTCGTGCTGGATGGCGACGTGCCGATGCGCCGTGCCGAAGCCGAGGTGATGGCCGCCGAAGCCAGCGGTGACGGGGCCCGCATCGGCTTGGCGCATGCTGCCTTCGAGGCCGTGGGCGGTTGGTCGGCACGCAGCCGTGCGGCGACGCTCATGGCGGGTCTGGGCTTCTCGACGGCAGACGGACACCGGCCGGTGGATGCCTTCTCCGGTGGCTGGCGGGTACGGTTGGCGCTGGCGCAGGCCTTGATGTGCCCTTCGGACATCCTGCTGCTCGACGAGCCCACCAACCACCTCGACCTCGATGCTGTCCTGTGGCTGGAGTCATGGCTGCTTGCCTACCCCGGCACGCTGCTCGTCATCGCCCACGATCGCGAGTTCCTCGACCGCATCGCCACGCGGATCCTCAGCCTCGAGCATGGGCGGGTCACTGCCTACAGCGGCAACTACTCCGCGTTCGAGGAGCAACGGGCGGCGCAACTTGCCCAGCAGCAGGCGCTGTACGAGCGGCAGCAGCGGCAAGTGAAGCACCTCGAGTCCTTCATCAACCGGTTCAAGGCCCAGGCCACCAAGGCGCGGCAGGCGCAAAGCCGGGTGAAGATGCTGGAACGGATGCAACGCATCGCGCCGGCGCACGTCGACAGCGAGTTCACCTTCGGATTCCGGGAGCCGGCCAAACTGCCGCGGCCCTTGTTGGTGCTCGAGAAGGCCGATGCCGGCTATGCCGAGCGCGTGGTGGTCGGCGGCGTCGGGATGAGTCTCGCACCCGGTGACCGGGTCGGCCTGCTCGGGCGCAATGGCGCCGGCAAGAGCACGCTCACCCGGGCGCTCGCCGGCGCCCAGCCCCTGCTCGCCGGCCGGCGCGCGCTCGCCCAGGACACGGTCGTCGGCTACTTCGCCCAGCACACCCTGGAAATGCTGGATGGTGCGCAAAGTCCGCTGTGGCACATCAAGCGTCGCGGCGGCCAGGCACTCGCCGCGGACACCGACGAGGCGCAGCGTACCTTCCTCGGGACTTTCGGTTTCCGGGGTGACCGCGTCTTCGAAGCGGTGGAGCCCTTCTCCGGAGGAGAAAAAGCCCGTTTGGCGCTGGCCCTGCTTGTGTCCCATCGCCCGAACCTGCTCCTGCTCGACGAGCCGACCAACCACCTCGACCTCGAGATGCGCCATGCGCTCGCCATGGCACTGCAGGACTTTGCCGGAGCCCTGGTCGTGGTGTCGCACGACCGTCACCTGCTCAGGCTCGTCACCGACCAACTCTGGCTGGTGGACGACGGCCGCGCCGCCCCGTTCGACGGTGACCTCGACGACTACGCGTCGTGGCTGGGTTCGCGCCGCGAACCAGCTGCGGCGACAGCGAGGACGCCTGCGGCAACGGCGTCCGCGGCAACGCCCCCCGCCGGGAGCGGCGAGACGGCCGAGCAGCGTCAGGCCCGCAAGCGGGCTGAAGCGGAGCGGCGCCAGGCCCTCGCCCCCTTGCGTCAGGCGGTCGGGCGGGCGGAACGCGAGATGGAGGACGCCGCCGCTGCGGCGGGTCGCATCGAGGCGTCGCTGGCTGAAGAAAACCTGTACGAACCTGCCCGCAAGGCGGATCTGACCCGCCTGCTTGCCGAGCAGGCTGCCGTACGCCAACGCCTTGCGCGCGCGGAAGAGGCCTGGCTGGAAGCCTCCGAGCAGTTGGAAAGCGCGGCCGCCCAGGCCGGCTCCCCCGCCTGAAACCGGTCAAATCCCGCAAAAATCGGGCAAAAAAAAGGCGGGCCCTTGGGGGGCCCGCCTTCAAGCGGGGTCACTCGTCAACAGACTGAAAACTCGACAGGGAGAAGAGTACAGAACCTGTACAGTGGTGTCAAGTTTTTGTATCGCTTGATAGTGAACAAGAACTGGACAACAATAACCCCCTG
>JBJTPC010000230.1:0-5323 GCA_046074905.1 Gammaproteobacteria bacterium | reverse complement strand
CTTCCGCCGGATACCCCCTCGCCCGCAGCAGTGTCGCCTGCTGCCGTGCGGCATCGGTGTCGACATCGGTCAGCACCACAGCATGGCCTGCGGCCGCAAAAGCCGCGGCAAGCGCGGCACCGATGCCGCTGCCGGCACCGGAGACGAGCGTCCAGCCGTCGAGTGTCCGTGATGAGCAGGATTCCTGTTTTTCGCCGGCCATGGTCGTTCGCTCCATCGGGGGGCTACGAAGGTAGCGCTGATGTGCCGACCTGACTGCGGTACCTTGGTAGCATGGCGACAACGGGCGAAACGATGCGCAGCTCCGCTTGGGCACCCTGTCGGTGGCTTGTCCCGGTCGTCTTTGCCGCCATGCCGCTTCTCGCCGAGGGGCAGGCTGTCCATGGTGCCGCCAGGGAGCAGGCCCCGATGTCCAATCCAGCCCTTCCGTCCAATCCGCGCGCGCGGCTCCTCGCCGAACCACGACGTCTCGAGATACGGGCGCCCGACGATCTGCTGACGGCCGGCCTCGGGCTCGACGGCTTGCGGGGTCCGCTGCCGGGCTTCGCCGATCCCGCACGCCCGACTTCAGCGGAATTGCGTCGACGAGCGGTCTATCTCAACTATCGGGGTCTGCACGAGATCGGCGAGAGGGGTGGCTACGGGCGCCTGTTCGGCGTGCGGCCGGGACAGCGTCTCGGGGGGGTGGAGTACCTCGTTGCCCTCGCGGGACCCGATGGCAGCGGTCGGCACACAGCCTGGCTGCAGATTCCAGAAAACTTCGATCCGCGACGGCCATGCCTGGTGGCCGCAGCCGCCAGCGGCTCACGCGGCGTTCAAGGTGCATTGCCGATTGCCGGAGCATGGGCTTTCGCCCACGGCTGCGCACTGGTCAGTACGGACAAGGGCACCGGCATGGGCCTGTTCGATGTGGATAGCGGAACCGCCATCCGCATTGACGGTACGCTCACGGACAACCCGGGCGATCCCGAGGCCGGATTCTTTCCCGACGTTGCGCCAAGGCCGGGCACAGGGCGCCTCGAACCCCATACCGTCCTGTTCCGGCACGCGCAGGGCGGCAACAACCCCGAACGCGAATGGGGGCACTATCTCCTCCAGGCCATCGATGTTGCGCTGCAATTGCTGGCCCGCGAGTTTTCCCGCGAGCAGGCGGGACACGGCTTCCAGCCGGAGGATGTCCGCATCATCGCCACCGGCATTTCCAACGGCGGGATGACGGTCCTCCGGGCACTGGAGACCGATGTCGAGGGCTGGATCGACGGCGCGGTGGTCAGCGAGCCCAACGTGCTCGTGGCAGGGCTGACCGAGGGCCTGGAGGTCGAGAGCGAAGGTCGCTTGGTGCCTGCACCGGGCCGCAGCTTGTTCGACTATGCCACGGAGCACATGCTCCTGCAGCCCTGTGCGGTTCTGGGCGGATTGCCGGCAGATGCCCCGTTCGTGGCGCAGTTGGCCTCGATGGCTCCACTGCTGGGTGGATGGTGCCAGGGGTTGGGCAACGCCGGCATTCTTCCTGCAGGCACCATCACGAACCAGGCCGGGGCGGCGCGGCAGCGGTTGCGGGAAGCGGGTATCCGCAGCGAAGCACTGGAGCTAGGCGCGTTCAACCTCGGCGCGAACCTCTGGCCGGCCGTGGCCTACTCCTACTCCATGGCCTACGGTCGCAGTGCGCCATGGGAAACACCACTGGGCGTCCGCTTCGCCGCAACCGACACCAAAGGGCAAGCGCGGGCGCTCTCGCGCGAGGAATTGGCCCGTGCCTTTACCGATGGCGGCGGCATCGCGCCGACGCACGGCATCAACGCACTTGCGCCGTTGGTGCCCGGCACGCCGCCGACATTCGCGAACGGGGGAAGTGTGTCGCTGGCCCTCGCCTTCCGTGCCTTGGCCGACCGCCGCTTGCCGGGTGATGCAACCTGGCGAGATCGCGTGCAGCATGGTCTGGCGGAAGCCACGATGAGCGCGCGTCCCGGCAATCGCCCGATCATCCTGTTGCACGGTCGGGCAGACTCGCTGATACCGGTCAACCACACGTCCCGCGCCTACTACGCCGCGGCGCGGGCGCGGGGTGCCGATGGACTGCACTACTACGAAGTGGTCCATGGACAGCACTTCGACGGTTTCCTGGGGCTTCCCGGCTTCGACAGCCGCTACGTGCCACTCCAGCCGCATCTTGAGTCGGCGCTGGACCTCATGCTGCAGCATCTGCGGGACAGTGCCGCCCTGCCACCGAGTCAGGTGGTCAGGAGTCAGGCTCGCGGCATCGCGCTGCCCCCGCTGTCGCCAACGCACCTCGGAACCATCGAGTCCCGCCCTGCCGACTCGAATCGCGTGCGGTTCGACGGCCGTCGTCTCAAGGTGCCGGAGTGAGGGCAAGTGCCTCCGCCATCGCGTGTACGGCGGAGAGTTGTGCCGCCTGGCGCGAGAGATAGTTCGCGCCGCTATAGCCCCACCAGTCCCAGCATCCCTTGGGGTTGAAGGGACGAAGGTAGCTGGGCCCGACCTGCGGAAACAGGACCACCACGCCATGGCGATCCGCAGCGCGACGGTAGCCGCCGTCACGGACGAAGGCCTCGCCGATGGTCGACGCACCCTGCTGACATCCATGAAAAGCGATGTGCAGCCCGCAGCGCGCACTCGCGCCGCGGCAGGCGGCCGGCACGTATACGTAGCCGATGCGATCCAGGTACCGGCCGTCGTCGTAGCGACGCTGGTCGAACTTGAGCAATTCCCCCGGTTCGCTGACCGGGCGTGGCGCGGTGCCGGTGACCGTTGCCAGCATGGCGCCGGCACCGTCATAGCGACAGGCGGCGAGGAATGGTGAGACCGACTCCTGGCAGCGACTGCCGGTGCTTTCCGTCGGGAGGGCGTGGCCCGCGTCCAATACTGGTGCGCGGTTGATCTGGCCGGCGGGAATCAAAGCCGCATAGAAGCGCTCCAGTGCTGTCATGACTCCCGGGGCCACGCGCTGGTCATGCACACCACGGAACAACCAGATCCGATCGTCGGCGAGGGCGGTCGTGGGCGCGATGTCACCGGCCAGTGCGGCCGAGCGGAGCCGTCCGAGCAGTAGCGGAACGGGCGGCGCTGCTTGCGGCCGATCGACGCAATCCTGGAGGGCAAGCTGCAGGCGGCCGCGAGCGCACCCCCAGGGACCCGCCGCGAAGATGCCGGCACCTTTCACCTCGCCGGCGAAAGCCACCTGGTATTGAACCGCCATGTATCCGCCCGACGACAGGCCGGAGACCGTGGTGGTACCGAGCGCAATGCCCAGCGACGGCAATGGGGGCGGCCGGGGGGTCGGCGTACAAGCGGCAAGCAACCCGAGCCAGCACACGACCGCGGCAAGCGGGAAAATGCGAACCCCGCCGGAGGGCGGGGTCGCTGGCGGAAGGATCCTTTCCATGGACCCACTTTATCGCATCGAACCGCCGTTCACTCGAAGCGATAGCCCAGCGTCAGGCTCCAGGTGCGCGGCGCGCCGTAATAGGCGGTCTGGATGCCGGCCACGTTGGAGAACTCCTGTGCATCGACCTTGTAGACTTCATCGAAAAGGTTCTTCATGCCGGCTGCTGCATGGAAACGACCATCGGCCGATTCCCAGCCAACCAGCGCATTGGCCACCCAGTATGCCTTCTGGGTCAGGCCAGGTCGGTTATCAACGGAGAGCGCCGCGCTGCTGCGGTAACTCCCGTCGATGTTGGCCGACAGCAGACCGCCGCCGAAGGACCACTCGTAACGCGCGCCGAGGCCCTGGGTGAATCGCGGCGTGAAAGGCATCCTGGCATGGCTGACGCCCGCACGGTTGTCGATGAACTCCTTGTATTTTGCGGACATGAAGCCGGCGTTGTAGCGCAGCGTCAACCCGTCGACCGGCTTGGCGAGCAGTTCCAGTTCGGCGCCGAAAATCTCCGCCTTGCCGGCGTTGAGGACCGGGAAATCAGCTGCCGTCTCGCCACCGACCCGCGCCTGGAAGTCGGTGTAATCGTTGAGGAATACCGTGAAATTGGCGAGCAGCCGCTTGTCGGCCGAAAGCGTCTTGATGCCGGCCTCGGCAGTCGTCACGAACTCCGGGTTGTACGGCTTCGTTTCGCGCACGTTGTTGGCACGTCCATTGAAGCCGCCGCTCTTGAATCCACGGCCCAGCGAGAAGTATGCCATCCGACCGGGGGCGAACGACCAATCGACGGTGAAGCTCGGCGTGAACGCACTCCAGGTTCGCTCGGTCAGCGGGAAGACGTAGGACGTGACGATGCCGGTCGTGTTGGTACTGCGCGTGTATTCCTTCTTCTCGCGCGTATAGCGCATGCCTACGGTGACATTGAGTTGCTCGTTGATCTTGAGCGTGCCGTTGGCAAAGGCCGCATGGCTGGTGGTCGTCAGCTCATCGCTGATGAAGCGGGTGAACGGGAAGGCGCCCCCCAGCAAGCTGAACAGGTCATAGGCATAGGCGACCTGCTCCGAGGTGATGTGCTCACGCAGGTAGTAGAGCCCGGAGACCAGCCGCAGACGCTCGCTCTCGCGCAGGAACTGGAACTCCTGTGATCGCTGGTCCTGGTCGACGAACACCTTGGCGTCGCCGAGCTCGAATGCCGTGGCGTCGATGTCGATGTAGAACTCGGGATTGAGCTGACGATAGGACGTGATGCTCTTCAGGCGCCACAGGTCATTCAGTCGGTACTCCACCGTTGCCGAGACACCCTTGTGGGCAAGGTTCTGGCCCTCGCCACCACGGAAGGAGGTGCTGCCCTTGAAGTCGTACTCGCCGGCAGGGGCGGGCTGGAGCACGGTGATGCCAGCGGGGACCAGGCTCGTGCGCAGCAGGGGCGCCTCCGCGCGGCCCAGCGCGAGAGCGACATCCTCGCGGGTATAGTCTGCAGACAGCTGCAGGCTGAAGTCCTCGTCCGGCGCCCAGCGCAGGATGGCGCGTGCGCTGGTGGCGTCCTGGTCGTTGAAGTCGCGGCCCGCATCCGCACCCACGCCCTCGACATAGCCATCGCGAAGCGAGCGCGAGACGGCAAGACTGCCGCTCAGTCCCTCGGCCAGCGGGCCGGAGACATACAGCTTGCCCTCGCGCAGCTGGTAGTCGCCCACCGTTCCCTGTACATCGGCGCGGAAAGTTTCGCTCGGCTTGCGCGAAACCAGCTTCACGGCGCCGCCTATGGTGTTCTTGCCGTACAACGTACCTTGCGGGCCACGCAGCACCTCGACGCGCTCGATGTCGGCGAGACCCATCAGCCCACCCTGGATCCGGCTCATGAAGACGTCATCGACATACAGGCCGACTCCGGGATCGAAAGTCTGCAGCGCATCGGGTTGGCCGATG
>JBJTPC010000229.1:0-8845 GCA_046074905.1 Gammaproteobacteria bacterium | reverse complement strand
CAAACGGGCCGAGAATGTTGCGCTCGCCGACCGTGGCTTCCTGGATGATGGTGTTGGGGTGGATTTCGGTATCCGCCGCGATGGTGCAGTCGCGCAGGACACAGTTGGGGCCCACTTTCACGCGGTCGCCCAGCACCACGCGGCCTTCCAGGACCACGTTCACGTCCAGCAGCACATCGCGGCCATGCTCGACCGAACCGCGCACGTCGAGGCGCGCCGGGTCGATGACCGTGACCCCCCCCACCATCAGTTCATGCGCGCGCTGGCGGCGATGATGGGCCTCGAGCTCGGCGAGCTGGACCTTGTCGTTCACGCCCAGCACTTCGGCCTCGGTGGGCGACACGACGGCACCGACCTTGCGACCATCCTTCACGCCGAGCGCAATGATGTCCGTCAGGTAGTACTCACCCTGCGCGTTGTCGTTGCGCAAACCGGAGAGCCAGCGGCGCAAGTCTGCGGCCATGGCCACCAGCAGCCCGGTGTTGCCTTCGCGGACTTCGCGTTCCTTCCGGGTGGCATCCTTCTGCTCGACGATGCGGTAGACGCTGCCGGCGTTGTCGCGCAGTACGCGGCCGTAGCCCTCCGGATTCGCCAGGATGACGGAAAGCAGCGCCACGCGGCCTTCGCCGCCCTCGGCCAGCAGGGCCTCGAGCGTCGCGGTGCGGATCAAGGGCACATCGCCGTAGAGCACCAGCACGCGGTGGTCATCGGGAATGGCCGGCAGCGCCTGCATCACGGCGTGGCCCGTGCCGAGCTGTTCCGCCTGCAGTGCCCACTGCACTGGCTCGTCCCTGAGGGCGGCCTGCACGCGGTCTCCGCCATGTCCGTAGACGACGTGGATACCGGCAGGCGAGAGCTGGCGTGCGCAGTCGATGACGTGCTTCAGCAACGGCTTGCCCGCGAGGGGCTGCAGGACCTTGGGGAGGTCGCTCTTCATGCGTTTGCCCTGGCCAGCCGCCAGGATGACGACGGACAGGGGCGGTACGGGGGTGGTCACCGGGGGCGGGCCCTCTTCGATTTGACGGAATATTCTCGCACGGCTGCAAACGCCCGGCGGACGTTCGACGGCCCTAAAGGCGCGACCGCGGT
This sequence comes from Gammaproteobacteria bacterium, assembly GCA_046074905.1. Classification (GTDB taxonomy): domain Bacteria; phylum Pseudomonadota; class Gammaproteobacteria; order Steroidobacterales; family Steroidobacteraceae; genus CAIOHZ01. The sequence goes on along the minus strand of JBJTPC010000229.1, from coordinate 7,756 downwards.
CACAGGATGGAGTTGAAAACGACCCGGACGACACCTGGGGTTGGCCGCGAGATCACCGCGAACGAGACCTCCCGCGGGGCTTCAGGCGACGAGCGGGTTGCGGGTACGCAGGCGCGGGAAATAGGTGAAATCGCGATCCGCCGTCCACAGCTCGGTGACGCCATGGGCCAGGCAGATGGCGGCGATGCGCACGTCGTGGACGCGGGGGCCGGTGACAGTCGAGGATTCCAGCAATGATTCGAGGAACCCGAGATGGGCCACGCCCTCGCCGATGAACGAGCAATGCGGCAGGGCTGCCAAAGCGTTGATGGTCTTCAACGCGGCCGACAGGGGCATTGGCGGGGTCATCCGCCGCGGGTGCGTCACACTGGCGAGATACTCATGTACGCACGGCCAAGGCACGGCAAATCGGCCGGCAGACTCGACCAGGCCAGTGATGGCACTGGATGCGCGCGCATGCAGTGGCATCGTCCGAACGGATGCGTAGACGAGGATGTTCGTGTCAATCGCGATCATGGAGGGTGCCTACGGGGAGGTCTCCGTAATCGAACTCCCGGTAGCTGTCCAGAACTGCCTGATGCAACCCCAGACGGTCGTACGGCGGGGCCAAACCGGCGATCTCGCCGCCCTCCGGGGCCCAGCTCGGCAAGACAAACCGGGCCCGCGGTGCCGCAGGCTGGGCTGCCAGCACCTGTCGCAGGCCCTCCTCCACCAGTGCGCGGAATGTGGTGCCGGTTTCGTCCGCGTGCTGGCGAACCTGCCGGAAGAGCTCGTCGTTGATGTCGATGGTGGTTTTCATATGGGTACCCATATTCTATGATAGGGTCGTATGGGTCGCAATGCTCGCCACCGCTCTGGAGCCGCCATGACCAATCCGCTGAACCCCTTGCTCGACGCCCTCAGTCGCCCGATGGAGGTCGCCGGTCGAGTGTTGCTCGGGCTTTACTTCATCGGCCCCGGCCTGATGAAGGTGACCGGGTTTGCCGGCACGCTGGCGTACATGGAACTCCATGGTGTGCCGTTCGCGCTGCCCCTGCTCGTGCTGACCATCCCGCTGCAGGTGGGCGGCGGACTGGCCTTGATCGCGAACTGGAACGCCCGGTCGGCGGCGTTCGTCCTCGCCGGCTTGACGCTGCTGATCAACGTCTTCATGCACGACTTCTGGAACGACTACCCCGGCGGCAACCCGCAGCACGAACTGCAGAACTTCATCAAGAATCTCGGCATCTTCGCCGGGCTGTTGTTACTCGCCGCGCGGAAGCCAGGGCAGCAGGCGTGACACCCGCCGCTGGTACCCGGCATAGGCCGGGTACTTGGCGGCGGTGATTTCCTCGGTGAAGTTCGTCGAGCCGTGGAACAGCAGCGTCAGCAGCACCGGGCCCGCCAACGTCGGGTTCAGCCAGCCGGCTCCGGCCGCGACGGAAAACCCATAGACCACCCACCACAGCGCCTGCTCGCAGAAGAAGTTCGGATGGCGGCTGTAAGCCCATAACCCGGTCTGCAGGAATCCACTGCCTGCCGGCTCGCCCGCGGCCACTCTCGCCTGCTTCTCCTGATGGAAGTTCCATTGCTGCTGGTCCGCCAGTGTCTCGCCGGCAAGAAACAGCAGGAACAGCCCGGCCAAAGCCACGTCCACCACGCCCAACGGCGTCGGGTGGGCCCAGATCTGCCAGAGGGGCAGGGTCATCAGCAGCACCAGCAGATGCTGGTAGCCGGCGATGAAGAACACGTTGAATACCTGTAAGGCCCAGGGCGGCATCCGCGCACGCAGTACGGCCCAGCGGTAGTCCTCGCCACCTGGAGCGTATCCCCCCTTGCGGGCATAGTTGAACGTGAGCCGCAGGCACCACAACACGACGAGGGCCGTCACCAGGTTCGTGCGCGCGTCGGTGTAATCCGCCCGGGCCGCAAACGTCCAGGCATAGATCCCCGGCATGATGGACCAGGTACGGTCGACCCAGGAGTATTCGCGCGTGAGCACCGACAGCAGCCAGCAGAGGGCTGCGACGCCGGCGCAAAGCTGGAAGGGCAGGACCAGTTCGGCGGGCAGGAACTCGAACATCGGCAGGCTCCTCGGCAAAGTCACGCGGAGTGATCCGCGGAAGGGCGTTGGTCGCATTCTAGACGGCGGAAGGTCTATCCTTGACACATGAAGCTCCCCGCCCCCCCCGATGCCCGCGCGCACGCGCTGGTGGATGAACTCGAGGCGCTCTACCAGCAGTCGATGACACGACTCCGTGCCGCGCTGCGGTCCTACCTCGAAACTACGACCCCGCCGTCCGTGGAGTCGCGCCAGGACGGCTCTTTCGCCTATCCGGAACTCCGCCTCCACTACCGGCCGACCGGCCGCGTCCCGAAGATTCCCCGCGCCTTCGCCATCCTCGACCGCGCCGGCACCTATGCCACTACCGTCACCCGACCGGCCCAGTTCCGGGCCTATCTGGTCGAGCAACTGGCCCAGGTATTCACCGACTACGAGGTGGAGGCCGAGGTCGTCCTGTCCCGGCAGGAGATTCCCTACCCTTACGTTCTCGACGCGTCACTGGACCTGAATGCCGCGGACGTGCGTGCCGTCGATCTCGCACGCCACTTCCCCGCCACGCAGCTCGCCCACATCGGTGACGAGTTGGCCGACGCCCTGATGGCTCCGGAGCCCGGGAGTGCATTGCCGCTGATGCTGTTCGATGGCCTGCGGACGGATTTCTCTTTGGCTCGGCTGCGACATTACACGGGCGCACCCGCCGAACACGTTCAGCCTTACATCCTGTTCACGAACTACCACCGTTACGTCGACGAGTTCGTGGCCTGGGCTTGTGCGGAATTGCGCCGTTCCGAAAGCCCGTATATGGCGCTTTCCTGTGCCGGTGGCGTGTTGGTCACCCGCGAAACGCCGGACGCCGAGGCCGTGGTTGCCGCCGCACCATGGCGGCGTCACCAGATGCCGGCCTACCATCTCATCGGTGCCGATGGCGCCGGCGTGACCTTGGTGAACATCGGTGTCGGTCCCTCCAACGCCAAGAACATCTGCGACCACCTCGCGGTCCTGCGTCCCCATGCCTGGCTGATGATCGGGCACTGCGGGGGTCTGCAGCATGCGCAGACCATCGGCGACTACGTGCTCGCCCATGCGTACCTCCGTGACGACCACGTCCTGGATGACGTCCTGCCCACTTCCATCCCGATTCCCTCGCTGGCCGAAGTGCAGCGCGCGCTCTACAACGGCGCCAAGCAGGTGACCGGCGAGACCGGCAATGTGCTGAAGCGCCGGCTGCGTACCGGCACCGTTGCCACCACGGACGATCGCAACTGGGAACTGCGCTACACCTTGAGCGTGCGCCGCTTCAACCAGGGACGTGCCATCGCCATCGACATGGAGTCCGCCACGATCGCGGCGCAGGGCTTCCGGTTCCGGGTACCCTACGGCACGCTGCTCTGTATCTCCGACAAGCCCCTGCATGGCGAACTGAAGTTGCCAGGACAGGCGAATGCCTTCTACGAGCAGGCCATCGCGCAGCACCTGCGCATCGGCCTCGCCACTGTCGACCTGCTGCGTGCGGAAGGCAACGCCTTGCACTCCCGCAAGCTGCGCGCCTTCGACGAGGTGCCGTTCAGGTGACGCGTCCGGTGGCCATCTGGGTCGATGCCGATGCCTGCCCCAAGGTGGTGAAGGAAGTCCTCTATCGCGCCGCCGAACGGACGCGGGTAGCGGTCACGCTGGTGGCGAACCAGCCGCTGTCGATACCGCGCGTGCCGAGCCTGAAGGTCCTCACCGTGGCGGCCGGGTTCGATGTGGCTGACCACGCCATCGCGGCACGAGCCGAGCGCGGCGATCTGGTGATCACGGCCGACATCCCGCTTGCGGCGGAAGTGATCGGCAAGGGGGCGGAAGCCTTGAGTCCGCGTGGCGAGAAGTACTCGCCGGCCACGATCCGCTCGCAACTCACCTTGCGCGACTTCATGGACACCATGCGCTCCACGACGGCGTTGGTAGGCGGAGGTCCACCGCCCTTGAGCCAGGCGGACCGTAACGCCTTCGCGGGCCATCTGGACCGCTGGCTGGCCCATCGTCCGACCGAGTAGGCGGGTTTCGATCCGCCATTCGCCCCACCTCGGCCCACTCGCAGTAATCTTTACCTTTTCCGTCTCCAGATCACACGGAGTTTCCATGAGCGGCAGTTTCGAGAAGCGTGGCAGCATCGGCATCATCCGTATCGACAATCCCCCGGTGAATGCCATCAGCCTGGCGGTGCGCCTGGCGATCGTCGACGGGGTCAAGGCGCTGAACGCCGATCCGGAACTCAAGGCCGCCGTGCTGATTTGTGCGGGCCGTACCTTCATGGCGGGGGCGGACATCACCGAATTCGGCAAGCCGATGGGCTCGCCCATGCTGCCCGAGGTACTTGCCGTCATCGAGGGCTCGACCAAACCCATCATCGCCGCCCTGCATGGGACCGCCTTCGGCGGCGGGCTTGAGACTGCACTCACCTGCCATTACCGCGTGGCCGTCGCCTCGGCGAAGGTGGGCCTGCCCGAGATCAAGCTGGGCCTGCTGCCCGGTGCCGGTGGCACCCAGCGCTTGCCGCGTCTCGTCGGGCCGGCCACGGCGCTGGAGGTCATCCTCAGCGGTGATCCGGTCCCCGCGAAGGTCGCGGCGGCGGCAGGTGTCATCGATGAAATCATCGAGGGCGATCTCCTCGAGGGCGCCATTGCCCATGCCGAACGGGTGGTCGCTGCCGGTAGCGCCATGCCCCTGGTCAGCGCCCGCGCCATCGACCCGGCGAGCCTTCCCGAGGACTTTTTCGCGAAGGCGCGTGAAGGCCTCGCCAAGGCGAAGCGCAACCTCTTCGCGCATCAGCAGATCGTGGACTTGGTCGAGGCTGCAGTCACGCTGCCCTTCGCGGAGGGCATCGCGCGCGAACGGGCAGCGTTCATGCAATGCATGGCGCATCCGCAGTCAGCCGCATTGCGACACGTGTTCTTCGCCGAACGCGCGGCCGCCAAGGTGACAGGCGTGGATGAATCGGTGATGCCTCGCGAGGTCAAGTCGGTTGGCATCATCGGTGCCGGCACCATGGGCGGCGGCATCGCCATGAACTTCCTCAACGTGGGGATTCCGGTGACGCTGCTCGAGGTGAAACAGGAGGCCCTGGATCGTGGTGTCGGCGTCATCCGGCGCAACTACGAAGCCACTGCGGCCAAGGGGAAGCTCACGGTCGAGCAGGTCGAGCAGCGGATGGGTCTGCTGAAGCCCACCCTCGATTTTGCGGATCTCGGCGGCGTCGACATGATCATCGAGGCCGTGTTCGAGACCATGGCCGTGAAGAAAGACGTGTTCACGAGGCTGGATGCGGTGGCCAAGCCCGGTGCAATCCTCGCCACGAATACTTCTTACCTGTCCATCGATGAGATTGCGGCCGTTACCTCGCGCCCGCAGGATGTGCTGGGTACCCATTTCTTCTCGCCGGCCAACGTGATGAAGCTGCTCGAGATTGTCCGCGGCGAGAAAACTGCACCCGAGGTGCTGGGGACAGTGATGGCCCTGTCGAAGCGCATCGGCAAGGTGGGAGTCGTCTGCGGCAACCGCGACGGTTTCATCGGCAACCGCATGCTGGGGGCCTACGGTTACCAGGCCAACCGCTGCGTGCTCGAGGGCGCGACTCCACAGCAGGTGGATGCCGTCATCCGCAAGTTCGGGATGCCGATGGGCCCCTTCCAGATGTCCGACCTCGCCGGACTCGATATCGGCTACCGTTCGCGAAAGGACCGGGAGCCCGGCAGTTTCGACGAGCGGGTCACGCGCTCGGCCGACCGGCTGGTCGAGGCCGGTCGCTGCGGCCAGAAGACGAACGGTGGCTACTATGACTACGCACCAGGCGACCGGACGCCGCAACCTTCGGCACTGGTGGCTGACATCATCGAGCAGGTCTCGGCCGAATGCGGCATCACCCGCCGCCCGTTCACCGACGAGGAGATTCTCGAGCGTTGCATGCTCGCGCTGATGAACGAGGGCTGCGAGGTGTTGCGCGAGGGCGTGGCAGCGCGGGCCAGCGACATCGACATCGTCTATCTCTATGGCTACGGCTTTCCCGCCTACCGCGGCGGGCCAATGCACTGGGCCGAGAGCGAAGTCGGTCTGCCGAAGGCCCTGGAGCGGCTGCGGCACCATGCGGCGGCTGCCGGCGACCACTGGCTGCAGGTGTCGCCCCTCCTCGAGGAACTGGTGGCCTCGGGCAAGGGCTTCAAGGACCTGCGCTGAGCGGATTTTCTCCACGGGATTCCCGGAAGACCCATGAAAAAGGCCCCTTCCGGGGCCTTTTTCACTTGGTCTGGCAGGAACCGCCGACGCTCTCGACCGACGGCAAGCTGACTCGCGCGGCTGCCGAGCGGCTTCAGCCCTTCTTGAGCTTGCGCAGCTTCTCGATGGCCTTGAGCTGGGCAGCTGCACGGAGCAGTTCGGCCTGCGCCTCGGCCACTTCGATGGCGCCGGTGCGATCCTTCAGGGCTTCCTCGGCACGCTGCTTGGCAGCCAGGGCCGCGGCCTCTTCGAGATCCTTGGCGCGGGCGGCCGTATCTGCGAGGACGGTGACCAGATTGGGCTGGATTTCGATGGCGCCACCACCCACCCAGAACAACTGCTCCTCGCCGCCACCAGCCGGCTGGACGCGGACTTCCCCGGCCTTGAGTTTCGTGAGCAGCGGAGCATGGCGGGGTGCGATGCCCAGTTCGCCACCGACTGCCGGCACGAACACCATCGCCGCCGCGCCGGAGTAGATCTCGCCTTCGGCGCTGACGATGTCGACGTGGATGCTGGATGCCATGGTGCGTGAGTCCTGTGCGGTTCAGCGGGGGTAGACGCAGGCCATCAGGCCAGCGTCTTCGCCTTCTCGACCGCTTCCTCGATGCCACCGACCATGTAGAACGCCTGCTCGGGCAGGTGATCGTACTCGCCGGCGATGATGGCCTTGAAGCCGCGGATGGTGTCCTTGAGCGGGACGATCTTGCCGTCCTGGCCGGTGAACACCTTCGCCACGTTGAAGGGCTGCGAAAGGAAGCGCTGGATCTTGCGCGCGCGCGACACGGTGAGCTTGTCCTCTTCCGAGAGCTCGTCCATGCCGAGGATCGCGATGATGTCCTGCAGTTCCTTGTAGCGCTGCAGGATGGCCTGTACACCGCGGGCGGTGTTGTAGTGCTCCTCGCCGATGACGAGCGGGTCCAGCTGGCGGCTGGTCGAGTCAAGCGGGTCCACGGCCGGATAGATGCCCAGCGACGCGATCTGGCGCGACAGCACGACGGTGGCGTCCAGGTGGGCGAAGGTGGTCGCCGGGGACGGGTCCGTCAGGTCGTCGGCAGGCACGTAGACGGCCTGGATCGAGGTGATCGAGCCGGTCTTGGTGGAGGTAATGCGCTCCTGCAGCACGCCCATTTCCTCGGCCAGCGTCGGCTGGTAACCCACCGCGGAAGGCATGCGGCCCAGCAGCGCGGACACCTCGGTGCCGGCCAGCGTGTAGCGGTAGATGTTGTCCACGAAGAACAGCACGTCGCGGCCTTCGTCACGGAAGGACTCGGCGATCGTCAGGCCGGTCAGCGCCACGCGCAGGCGGTTGCCCGGGGGCTCGTTCATCTGGCAGTACACCATGGACACCTTGGACTCGGGCAGGTTCTCCAGGTTCACGACGCCGGATTCGGCCATCTCGTGATAGAAGTCGTTGCCCTCGCGGGTGCGCTCACCCACGCCGGCAAACACCGATAGGCCCGA
>JBJTPC010000228.1:0-2966 GCA_046074905.1 Gammaproteobacteria bacterium | reverse complement strand
GGCGTTGCAGTTTCCACATCGTGGCGGCGTCGAGCGCCGGGGGGCCGGCGAGTCCGGCCGTGGTGACCAGGGCGGCAGCGAGGCCGGCGCAAGCGGCAGCGAACAGGGACGGGCGGCGGATGACCATGAGGCGACTCCGGGAGTGTCTGTCAGGGCGTGATTGTGCGCGTGGCGATGATAAAATGGGAAATTACCCGTGCCGAGGCCCCGTTCCATGTCCGCGAAAATCATCGATGGCCGTGTCGTCTCGAAGCAGTTGCGGCAGGACTACGCGCGGCGGGTGGCCGCGTTGCGCGAGCGCGGCGGACGCGCGCCGGGGCTGGCTGTCATCCTGGTCGGCGACAGTGCCGCTTCCCGCATTTACGTGCGCAACAAGATCCGGGCCTGCCACGAGGTGGGCATCGGGTCGGTGCTGGTCGAGATGCCGGCGACTTCCACCGAGCAGGAGGTTCTCGACCGCATCGACCAGCTGAATGCGGATGCCGCCATCGACGGTATCCTCATCCAGTTGCCACTGCCGCCGCACATCCGCATCCCGCCGGTCCTGGAGCGTATCTCCGTGGACAAGGACGTGGATGGGTTCCACCTGTACAACGTCGGCGGCCTGATCACCGGCAACACCGTATTCCCGCCGTGCACCCCTTACGGCGTGCAAAAACTGCTCGAGTCCGAGAACATCGAGGTGGCAGGTCGCAACGTCGTGGTCATCGGTGCCAGCAACATCGTCGGCAAGCCGATGGCGATGATGCTGATGCAGCAGGATGCCACCGTCTGCATCTGTCACAAGCTGACGCGCGATCTTGCCCAGTTCACCATCCTCGCGGACATCCTGGTGGTCGCCGCCGGTGTGCCGGGCCTCGTGCTGCCGCAGATGGTCAAGACCGGTGCCGTGGTCATCGATGTCGGCATCAACCGCCTGCCGGACGGCACGGTGGTGGGGGATGTCGACTTCGAAGGCGTCCGCAAGAAAGCCGCCTACATCACGCCGGTCCCTGGCGGGGTCGGGCCGATGACGGTGACCATGTTGTTGCACAACACGATCGTCGCCGCGGAGCGGACGCTCGGCCTGCCGGCCGGAACGCCCTGAGCCAGCGTCAGCCGAGGGCAGCGACGGTGGACTGCAGCCAGTGCCGGAAGCTGCCGGCGTAACTGCCCGCCACCAGCAGGTGATAGGTGGGGCGGGTGTCCACCTGCCACAGCACTGCACCGATGTGGGCGATGGCGGTGACCGCGACCTGGCCGACCGCAAAGTGCTGCGGATGCAGGTCGATGCCCACGCCACGACCGAGGAATTCGCGGGCCCGTTCACCGCCCACGGCGAACCGCACTCGCCCACCGGTCTGGTCGCAGACGCTCGCCCGCGCCCCCAGGGCGGCGGCGAGCTGCGCCTCGAGCAGCGGGCCCTCGCCACCGTTGCCGGCGGCGTTCGCCAACGCCTGACTGACCGGGATATCGCGATTCTCGGCATCGCGAATGGCCAGCCAATGGCCCGGCCCGGTGGGCAGCAGCATCACCTCGGGCAGTTGCGTCCGCAGCCCGTCGGCGATGAACGCCGCGGCGGCCTGCGTCATGCCACGCCGTGCGATGACCGAAGCGATTGCCCGCGGGGCCGGCAGTTCGCGGACGCTGAGGCCGGCGGAGTCCAGCGACCAGGGAGACAGCTCAGCCACGTAACCGCTCCCCGCCCGGATCGAGGAACACCGGGTCGCAGATCTCGACCAGCGTCTCCTGCCCGCGCAGCAGATCGACGGCCCGCAGGCGCTCGCCGTGCCGTTCCGGTCCGTGACTGACCAGCGCCAGCGCAATCCAATGCCCGAGCGATGGTGACCAGGCCACGGAGGTGAGATACCCCTGGTCGTGTTCCGCGGTCAGGGAGGTTCCGGTCGGCAGACAGTGGGCGCCGGCGAACAATCGCCGCGAGGGATCAACCGGTCGCAGGCCCACCAGCCGCGGACGCGCCGGATCGAGGAGAGCCGGGCGTCGTGCCATCGCCGCACCCACGAAATCCTCGCGGTCCGCGACCAGTCGCTGCAGGCCGAGATCCCAGGCCGTCGTCATGCCGGTGAGCTCATTGCCGGCGACATGCCCTTTCTCGATGCGCATCACGCCGAGCGCCTCGGTGCCGTAGGCAACCACGCCAAGCGTCGTACCGGCCGCCATCAGGCGACGCATGAGACTGTCGCCGGCATCGGCGCGCACGGCGATCTCGTAGGCCAGTTCGCCGGAGAAGGACACGCGATAGAGTCGGGCGGGCAAGCCATCGTCGAGCATGATCTCGGTACAGCCGAGATACGGCAGGCGTTCGTCGGCGAGTTCCTCCGGCTTGGCGACCAAACGGGACAGCAATTCCCGGGCACGGGGGCCGGCCACCGCAAACTGTGCCCAGTGTTCCGTGGTGGAAACGAACTGCACGTCCAGTTCCGGCCACAGCACCTGATGGCAGTAGTGCCAGTGCTGGTTCACCGCGACTGCGTTGGCGGTGGTGGTAGTCACCAGGAACCGCTCGGGTCCGAAACGGGCCACCGTCCCGTCATCCATCACCATGCCATCCTCGCGCAGCATCAAGCCGTAGCGGCAGCGACCAACCGCCAGCGACCGGAAACGGTTCGCATACACGCGTTCGAGGAAACTGACGGCGTCCGGACCTTGCAGTTCCAGTTTGCCCAGCGTCGAGACATCGCAGACACCCACCGCAGTCCGTACGGTCCGTACCTCGCGGGAGACCGTCTGCAGCCAGTCGGTTTCGCCGGGCTGCGGGAAGTACTGCGCGCGTAGCCAGGCACCGGCTTCGACGAAAACGGCCCCCTGGGCCTCGGCCCAGCCATGCGAAGGCGTCAGCCGGGTGGGCCGGAAATCACGACCGCGGTGGTGGCCGGCGAAGGCGCCGAGCGCGACGGGCGTGTAGGGCGGTCGCAGTCGCGTGATGGCAACGCCTTCGAGCGCTTCACCGACTGCGGCGGCGACAA
>JBJTPC010000227.1:0-4274 GCA_046074905.1 Gammaproteobacteria bacterium | reverse complement strand
CGACGGCCCTGCCGGCCGTTGCCACCCGGCTGCGTACCCGTACCGTGGGACTGGAAGTCCGCGTCGATTTCGGCGGTAATCGCTGACGAGTGAATCGAACCACCCGCCCGGCGGCCATCCGGCTTCCGGGCGGGGCAATTGCGAGGTGGACGATGCAGTATGTGCGATGGGCGGGTGCCTTCGGCACCCTTCTTGGACTCTGGACGTCCGTTGCTCTGGCCGGCCGGCCGGTGCTGGAGGGGCCGCCCAAGCGGCCCTTGACCGAGCCCGCGAGCTTGATCTCGCCGAACCGCGAGGGCGCGGCGCCCTTGCCGGTGGTCGACCTCCATGCCATTCCCGAGGTCATGGATGCCGTCTGGACCCCGGACGGCAAGGAACTCGTCCTGTCCGCCAATCTCTCCGGCCGTCTCAATCTCTGGAAGCTGCCGCTCCCCGGCGGCACGCCGGTCCGGTTGACCACCAGCGAGGAGCGCCAGTGGGGCGTGCAGGTCTCGCCGGACGGTGCCCAGGTGCTCTACAACCAGGACCGCGGCGGGGCCGAGATCTTCGACCTCCATGCGGTGCCGCGTGCCGGCGGCGAGTCCGTGAACTTGACGCAGACCCCCGAGGTCTCCGAGACCGGTGCGGTGTACTCCCCGGATGGCCGCTGGTTGGCGTTTGCTTCGCGTGGCCGCACGGAGCCGAGCAACAACGTGGCGGTGATGGCGCTGGCCACCCGCGAGACCCGCCTGCTGACCCGCGAAGCATCCTCGGACATGCAATGGAGCGTGGTCGGCTTCGCCCCCGGCAGCCGGCTGCTGTACGCCAACCGCGCGGACGTTCGCGGCACCCGCTCCACCGTGTGGCGCATCGACGTGCAGAGCGGCAAGGCAGTCCCGCTCGGGGCAGCCCCGGCGTCGGCCTATGTCGCGGCCACGGCGATTTCGCCGGATGGCCGTTACCTTGCCGTCAATGCCGAAACCGCAGCGGGTCGCAAGCAGGCCGCCCTGCTGGACGTCAGGCGTGGGCAGTTGCGCTTCCTGCAGGACGACGAATGGGAACAGCGTGCGGGGCGGTTCTCACCGGATGGCCGCCAGCTCCTGTTCACGCGGCAGGAGGACGGTCGCGACGTGATGCTGCTGCACGACGTCACCAATGGCACCACCCGGCAACTGCCGCTCCCGGCGGGGATCAACAGCGACTGGTTCGGCAAGCAGCCGAGCTTTTCGCCCGATGGCCGTCAGCTGCTGTTCCCGCATCAGGCCGGTGGTACGCCGGTGGATTACTGGACGCTCGACCTGCAATCGCAGGCCTTGTCGCGCGCCACGCACCTGCTCCCTTCGAGCATGGCCAATGCGGCCCTGCCGGAGACGCGCATCGTCCGCTACCGCAGTGCCGATGGCACGGTGATCAGCGCCGTGCTGTGGATGCCCTTCAACCTGCCGCGTGACGGCAAGGCTCCCGCGGTGGTGATCGCGCATGGCGGGCCGACCGGCCAGACGGAGGACCGTTTCGACATCACGGCGGCAGCCCTGGCTTCGCGCGGCTACATGGTGATCGCGCCGAACCCGCGCGGTTCCACCGGCTATGGCCGGGCCTTCATGGAAGCCAACCGCGGCGATCTCGGCGGGGGTGACCTCGAGGACTATGTCGCCGCCACGGATTTCCTGGTGGCCAGCGGCTATGTCGACCGTGCCCGCATCGGCATCACGGGCATTTCCTACGGCGGCTACATGACACTGATCGCGCTCGGCAAGACGCCCGGGGTGTGGGCGGCCGGCGTGCAGATCTGCGGCATCACCAACTGGCTGTCGATCTACGAGCGTGGTTCACCCGTGCTGCGCGACTACCTGCAGGGCTTGATGGGCGACCCGGTGAAGGACAAGGCCGCCTACGAGGCCTCCAGTCCGCTGACGTACCTGCCGCACTACCGGGCCCCGCTGCTGTCTCTTCAGGGCGAAAACGACCCGCGCGTGCCGCGCTACGAGGCTGAACTGGTCACCGGTACCTTGCAGCAACTGGGTCGCGTCGTCGAAGCCAAGTACTACCCGGAGGAAGGGCACGGCTTCTTCAAACGCGAAAACCAGATCGATTCGGTGCAGCGCGTCGTCGACTGGTTCGAGCGTTACCTGCGCCAAAGCGATGCGGTTGAACGCCTGGCGTGGATGGAGTCGCCACGCGACAAGACCGCGCTGGACTGGGCGAAATCCCGTACCGCCGAGGCCCGCGCGGCGCTCGAATCACGGCCCGGGTATGCGCAAATCCTGGGCGAACTGCAGGGCGCCCTGCGTGCCGGTACCCCTGTCCCCCCGGCGTCGCTGTTGGGTCCCCGCGCGGTACGCCTGCTGCAGGATGCGGCGCATCCCCACGGTCTGCTGCAAGTGGCCAAACGGGGTCGCGGCGGCCTCGGCGAATGGCGCACCGTTCTCGATGTCGGTGCGCTGCGCGAGAAGGAGGGCAAGCCCTACGTGCTGCAGTGGTACGCACCGCGGGAAAGCTGTCTCCCGCCGGACCATGCACGCTGCCTGCTGCGCCTGTCGCCGGCTGGTGCTGACGATGTGGAGATTCGCGAGTTCGATCTGGAGCTTGGCAAGTTCGTCGAGGACGGATTCCGCGTCCCGGCATCGCGGGCCATGTTCGCGTGGATCGACATCGACCATGTCGCCATTGCCCATACGGTCGGCGAGCAGCCACTGACGGCAGCGGGTTGGGCCGCGGCGCTGCGCTTCTGGCAGCGCGGCGACCCGCTGTCGGCGGCACGCGAGGTGTTCCGGGCAGAGCCGACCGATGCCCTTCTGCAAATCTCCGCCGTGGGCACTGGACCACGGCGGCGAATCGTGGCTGTTCGCGCGATCGACTTCTCCACCTTCGACATGAAGCTGCTGTCGCCGGATGGCCGCGTCGAGCAGGTGGCCCTGCCGCAGCGTCTGAAGCCTTTCGGTGTAATGACCATGACCGACCGGCACTTGGTGGTGCAACTGGCGGAGGACGCCGTCATCGAGGGACGGACCCACGCTGCCGAGACCCTGCTGTCTTATGACACGCTGGCGTCCGGCAGCTCGTCCCGTGTGCAGGTCATTGCCGCGCCTGGTCCCGCCGGCATTCTCAGCGACATGACCGCCGGTATTGCCGGGACCCGTGATGCCGTGACCTACGTGCTGTGGCGTGATCTCCTGCCGCGCCTCCACCGGGCGGAACCGGATTCACGCGGTCGCTGGCAGACGCGAGAGGTCGGCAGCGGCCAGGCAGGAGAATCGCTGCGTATCGCCGACGCCGATCGCGAGGGTACGGACATCGTCCTCACCACGACCGGCTTCCTGACACCGACCCGCCACGATTTGTATTTCGCGGATGGCCGGCGGAAATCGATTGCCACCGAGGCAGCGGTGGTGGACGCTGCGCGGTACACGGTCGAGGTACGGCAGGCGCGCGCGCGCGACGGCATCGCCGTACCCTATTACCTCCTGCGGCCGAAAACAGCGGGACAGGACGGACCGACGCCCACCTTGATGACCGGCTACGGCGCATTCGGCATCAGCATCACGCCCGCCTACTTCGACTTCGCGGTCGGCGGTCGTGCCCTGAAGCTGTGGCTCGAGCGTGGCGGAGCACTGGTCATCCCCGCCATCCGCGGTGGCGGCGAGCAGGGTGCGGAGTGGCATCGCGCCGCGATGCGCGACAAGCGGCTGGTTTCCTACGATGACTTCGCAATGGTCACGGAAGCGCTGATTGCCTCGGGTTTCACCACCCCGGCGCACCTCGGCGTGTTCGGGATGTCGAATGGCGGTCTGCTGGCAGCCACCATGGGCACGCGGCGGCCCGACCTGTATGCGGCGGTGGTCAGCGACGTACCGCTGGCGGACATGCTGCGGTTCCCGAAGATGGGGATGGGCGCGGCCTGGATGGATGAATACGGCAATCCGGAAGACCCGGCGATGGCAACGGTGCTGCGTTCGTATTCGCCCGTCCATGCGGTGAAAGACGGTGTCCGCTATCCCGCCTTTCTGGTCACGGTCTCGACCGAGGACAATCGGGTGGGACCTGGGCACGCGCGCAAGCTCGCCGCGCGGCTGCAGGCAGTGGGTGCCACCGCCTACCTGATCGAGGATGACGAGGGTGGACACGGGGTCAGCGACCCTCTCCAGCGCCCCGAACTGATGGCCCAACGCATGACGTTTCTCATCGACACGCTGATGGGCAGGGGCAAGTAGGGACCGTTTCCCGGCCTCACCCCCCGCAGGAGGCGCGGACCACCAGCCGCGTGGGCAGGACGGTGGCGGTGGCGTCCTCGCCCC
>JBJTPC010000226.1:0-3170 GCA_046074905.1 Gammaproteobacteria bacterium | reverse complement strand
GCCGGCAAGCGATCGCCGGCCGGGCCCCAAGCCCGGCGGCCCATCGCAACCACTGCAGCCCGCGCGGCTGTGGGAAGGTGCCCGGCCCACCGGTCCGGCGCTCTTGCGCCTGTTCCGGAACCTCGCCAGCCCGGAGACCGGCCTCGTCACAAGGCACCCGTTGCGCGGTGGGCGAACGCGGGTGGCCGGTGGCCGTGCCGTGGTCTTTCCGCGTCTGCCATCGTCCGCCTGCTCCATCTCGAAACGGGAACATCCCGTGCCCTGCGGGCGTGCAGGGCGGAGCAGCGCAGAGAAAACAATCATGTCCCGTCACTCGTTCCTTGGTTTCTCGATGGCCCTCGTGGCCGCCGGCGGTCTTTCCGCCCCCACCTTCGCGGCCGACGAGGCAGCGGAGTTGTTCGTCACCGCCACCCGTACCGCAGAAGATCCCGCCACGCTCGATGCCAGCATCGCCGTGATCACCCGCGAGGAACTCGCCCGCGCCACCGGCGCCGAACTCGCCGAGTTGCTGCGCTTCCGCGCGGGCCTGGAGTTCAGCCGCAGCGGCGGCCCGGGACAGAACACCTCGATGTTCATCCGCGGCACCGACAGCAACCACGCCTTGGTACTGGTCGACGGCGTGCGCTTCAATCCAGGCACCATCGGCGGTGCCGCCCTGCAGAACCTGCCCACCGCGCTGCTGGAGCGGGTCGAGGTCGTCAAGGGCCCGCTGTCGACCCTTTATGGCAGCGACGCGCTGGGGGGTGTGGTGCAGGTCTTCACCCGTCGCCCCCGGGAGAATCTCCTCGAAGTCGGCATCGGCGCCGGCCGATGGGGCACCCGCGACACGAACCTGCAGGGCGCCCTCGCGGGCGAGGCGCTGTCGCTCTCCTTCGGCGCCTCCCGGCTGCAGTCGGACGGCTTCCCGACGCGTACCGCCTCGGCGCTGGACCGCGGTTACGACAACCACTCCTACACGCTGGCGCTCCGCGGCGAGGTCGGCGAGGCCGAGGTGTCGCTGCAGGCGTGGCGCGCCAGCGGAACGGCCCAGTACGCCGACTTCTTCCTGCTGCCTGTCGACCAGGACTACGTGAACGACGTCGGCGCACTGACGGTTCGCCTGCCCGTCACCACCCAGTGGAGCAGTACCCTGCGCCTCTCGCGGATGACGGACGACCTCGTGCAGAACCAGAAGCCGGACTGGCTGGTGAATGTCGACCGTTCGCTGACCCGCCGCAACGCCGTGGACTGGCAGAACGACATCACCCTCGGTAGCCATCGCCTCACGGCCGGTGCACTGCTGCAGCGCGAGACCACGCGGGCTTCGTCCTTCGATACAGTGCTCGATGTCGCCACGGCCAGCAACAGCTTCTACGTGCAGGATCGCGTCGTCCTCGACGCCGCGGCACGTCAGGCCCTGCTGCTGGCGGTCGGCTACACCGATCACAGCACGGCGGGCAGCCAGGCGACCTGGAACGCGGAGTACCGCTTGCAGGTGACGCCGACGGTGCGGCTCAGTGCTGCCGCCGGCACCGCGTTCCGTGCGCCGGACGCGACTGATCGCTTCGGCTTCGGCGGCAATCCCTTGCTGGCGCCGGAACGTGCACGCTCGATGGAACTGGCGGCGAGCTGGCAGCCGGCACCCGGCCATGAGGTTCGGGTGGCCGGATTCCGCAACCGCATCACCGATCTCATCCAGTACGTGGTGACGGATTTCCTCACTTTCGACGGCGAGAACCGCAACGTCGCAACGGCCCGCATCCAGGGCATCGAGGTCGCCTACGCCTGGCGCGGTCGTGACTGGGGCGTTCGCCTCGAAGGCACCCGGCAGAGCCCGCGCGACCTGAGCAACGACGGCTGGTTGCTGCGGCGCGCCCGCGCTTCTGCCACGCTGGGCGTCGAGCGCCGCTTCGGGCCGGACGGTCGGCATGTCATCGGGCTCGATGTGCTCACGGCCGGTGCGCGCGCGGATTTCGGCGGCACGCGTCTCGCGCCCTACACCGTGGCGACGCTGTCGGCGAGCGTCGAACTGCAGCCGCGCTGGACCGCACAACTGCGCCTCGAGAACCTGACGGACGAGCGCTATGAGCTCGCCCGCGGCTACAACACACCTCGGCGCGCCCTGTTCGCCGCTACCCGCTACTCGTTCCGCTGAGGGATCCATCATGGGCGCCAGGCTTTCCCGCATCTATACCCGCACCGGCGATGACGGCACGACGGGTCTCGGCGATGGCACGCGGGTTCGCAAGGACGCGCTCCGGGTCGAGGCCTATGGCACGGTGGATGAGGCCAACGCCCACATCGGGATGGTGCTCGCCGTACCCGGCCTGCCCGACCGGGTACGGGACTGCCTGCTCACCGTCCAGCACGATCTCTTCGACCTCGGTGGCGAGCTGTGCATCCCCGGGCATCGCATGGTGCATGCGGCCGCCATCGAGCGTCTGGAGCGGGAACTGGACGCCTTCAACGCGGACCTGCCGCCGTTGAAGGAGTTCATCCTCCCTGGCGGCGGCCCGGCCGCTGCCGCCTGCCATGTGGCGCGGACGGTAGTGCGCCGGACGGAGCGGCGGGCACTGTCACTCGCCGCCCAGGAACCGGTCGCCGAGGAGGTCTTGCGCTACCTCAACCGCCTCTCCGACCTCCTCTTCGTCCTCGCACGGGTCCTCGCCCGCCACGAGTCGGGCTCCGAGGTCCTCTGGCGACGCTGACCCCTGCGGGAGCCCGCAGACCCCGCTCCGGGGTGGTTTGCCCTACAATGGTTTTCACGACAACCATCGGGGGGCACGGAGAATGGTCAAGCTCAACGTCAACGGGCAGGTCGTCGAGACGGATGCGTCCGGGGACACACCGGTGCTCTGGGTCCTGCGCGACCACCTCGGGATGACCGGCACGAAGTTCGGCTGCGGTGCGGCTTACTGCGGTGCCTGCACAGTGCACCTCGACGGTGAGCCGGTGCGCTCCTGCCAATTGACGCTCGATGCCGCGGCGGGTCACCGCATCACCACCATCGAGGGTGTCTCCCCGGACCGCTCGCATCCCGTGCAGCTAGCGTGGATGGAACTGGATGTCCCGCAGTGCGGCTACTGCCAGTCCGGCCAAATCATGTCGGCGACTGTGCTGCTGGCCCGCAATCCGTCGCCGACGGATGCGGATATCGATGCGGCCATGGCCGGCAACCTCTGCCGCTGCGG
>JBJTPC010000225.1:0-2567 GCA_046074905.1 Gammaproteobacteria bacterium | reverse complement strand
CGACCCGCGCGGCAACATCGATGGCGTTCTCGCCCGGCTTCTTGGCGACTGCCAGCGTCACTGCCGGCGCGTCATCGACGGCGGGCAGCCCCGCAGCCTCGCCGGCAGCACCAGTTCCGAACCACACATACGACTCCGGCTGTCCGGGTCGGTCGTCGATGTTGCCGAGGGCGGAAAGATAGACCGGCTTCCCTGCGGTCATGCCGACCACCAGCCCGGCGACCTCCGTGGCGTCGGCGAGGAAGGAACCCACGGTCAGCGGCTGTACGCCACCCGGCCCTTGCAGTGCACCGGCCTGCCGGCTGAGGTTGGCTGCCTGCAGGCGCCCGGCCACCTCGGCGAGCGAAAGTCCGTGGGCGGCCAGTCGACCCGGATCGAGTTCCACGCGGACCCACCGCGCCGGTGCGCCGATGGTGTAGACGTCGCGCGTACCGGGAACGCGCCGCACCTCGGCCTCGAGCGAGCGCGCCACCTGCCCGAGTTCCGCGGCGCCACGGTCGGTTCCCTCGCGCCAAAGCGTCAACGTCAGGATGGGCACATCGTCGATGCTGCCCGGCTTGACCAGGGGTTCCATGACGCCGAGTCCCGCGGGGCGCCAGTCACGGTTCGCGTAGATGGCGTTGTACAGGCGTACCAAGGCCTCGGTACGCCGCTCGCCCACCTCGAACTGGAGGGTGATGACCGCGAGGCCCGGTCGCGAGGCGGAAGCGATGTGTTTGACGCCGGCGATCTCCGCCAGCACCTGCTCGAGCGGTGTCGCCACGAGGCTTTCGACCTGTGCCGCCGTGGCGCCGGGGAACGGCACATAGACGTTGGCAAAGGTCACGTCGATCTGCGGTTCCTCCTCACGCGGCGTGACCAGCACGGCGAATACGCCGGCCAGCAGGGCGATCAGTGCCAGCAGCGGGGTGAGTTGCCGGTTGAGGAAGTACCCGGCCAGGCGTCCAGGCAGTCCCAGCGGGCGGGGCTCGTTCATCGTGCCACTCCCGCGCGGCGGGCTTGCTGCAACTGCCGCAGCGCAGCGGCGGCGTCGATTGCCACCTCGTCACCGGCACGCAGGCCGCCGAGAATGGCGATGCGACCGTCGGGCGTGGTGGCACCGGGACGGACCTGGCGCAGTCGCGTGCGTCCGTTGGCCGCGTCCCAGACATAGACCGCCGTCACCTCGTCCCGCTCGACCAGCGCCGCAGCGGGAACGGTGATGACCTGCCCTTCGCCGGCTGCGCCGAGGCCGACACTGGCGTGCATGCCGGACACCAGTCCCGGAGTGTCTGCCGGCAGGTCGAAGCGGGCGCGCGTGGTACCACTCTCGCTGTCGATGGCTGGCGCGAGGGTGGTGGGGCGGATACGAAGGGGACCCGAGGGCAGGTAGAGCGTGGCGGTAGTGGCCGGATCGCGGAGCGTGGCCGCGAGAGCGCCCGGCAGGTCGACCACCACGCGCAAGCGACCACTGGCCCCGAGAACGCCGAACAGGGGCATGCCCGGAACCACGACCTGGCCCAGCCGGACGGTCCGCGAGGTGATGACCGCGGCATACGGCACGGCGGCAGTGGTGTAAGCGAGCCCTTCGCGGGCTGCCTCGCGCGCAGCCTGTGCGGCGGCCAGACGCGCCTGCGCGGCCTCGTCATTCGCCACGGCGGCATCGAGCACGGATTTCGGCACCACCTGCCGGGCATGCATGTCGGCGAGGCGGGCGCGGCGGGTGGCACTCTCGGTGGCTGCGGCGGCCGCCGCGCGGACTGCGGCTTCGGCCTGGGCAGCGCCCGAGCGCTGCTCGGCGGACCGGAGCCTCACCACCACGGTGCCGGCCGCGACCCGGTCGCCCACGTCATGCAGCAGCGCTTCCACGGTGCCCCCCGTACGCGCCGTGATGACGGTTTCCTCGAGGCCCTCCACCTGACCGACGAAGCGCGACTCCAGCGGACTGCCCGCGGGCTTCAGGCGCTCCACGGCGTAGGGGGCTGCCGAGGTCGCCGCCGGCGGCGCTGCGGACTGCCCGCCGCAGGCAATGACGAGGAAAGGCAAGGCGAGAACGGCGAATCGACGCACGGCAAGGCTCCTTGGACAGGTCTGCGGGACCACCCGGGGCGGTCGGGACGACAGAGGTCGGAGGCCATAATATTAGAATAAACTAATTTAGCAAGTACTAAATTAATGTTTCTCTAATATGCTAGAGTGCCGCGCATGACTACCCGTGACCGCTCCGTTACCCCCGCCCCGCCAGCGGCCTCGATCGAGGAGTTGCTGCCGCATGCGGAGTCCGCCGCCGCCTTGCTGCGCAGCCTCGCCAATGCACAGCGGCTGATGATTCTCTGTCACCTGAGCGGGGGAGCGCTGTCCGTCAGCGAACTGAACGTGCGGGTGCCGCTGAGCCAGTCGGCACTGTCGCAGCACCTTGCGAAACTGCGCGAGTCCGGCCTGGTCGCCACGGCGCGGCGCGGGCAGGTGGTGATCTACTCGGTGGTCCCGGGACCGGCCGCCGCCCTGGTGGCGACCCTCAAGGAACTGTACTGCAGCAATTAGTGGCGCGACCGCGCCACGTCTAGGCGTCCGCCAGCAGTTCCGCG
>JBJTPC010000224.1:0-2625 GCA_046074905.1 Gammaproteobacteria bacterium | reverse complement strand
TGCTCGGCGACTGGCAGGTCCGCGAGGCCAGTTTCGTCGCGGCGGCAGGCGGCGCACACTTCATGCATTGCCTCCCGGTACGGCGCAACGTGGCGGTTGCCGACGAGGTGCTCGATGGTCCGCGGAGCCTGGTGCTGCGCGAGGCCCACAACCGCCTGGTGGTGCAAATGGCGGTACTGCACCGCTTGCTGGCCCGCTGAGGATTGTCCCGGGGACCCGGCGGCCAGCCACGCTGCTCCGCCCGAGTCCCGACTTGCCGACTTTCGTTTCCACCCTTGACGAGGAATGCCGATGAACTTCCGTGCCGACCAGACCGTTGCCGTCCGCGCCCTGCGCCAGGCCGCACCGTACATCCGCATGTACAAGGGCAAGGTCTTTGTCGTGAAAGTGGGCGGTGCCCTGTTCGCCGACAAGGCCGCCACACGCGCCTTCCTCGAGCAGGTAGCCATCCTTCACCAGGTGGGCATCCGCGTCGTGCTGGTGCATGGCGGCGGTCCCCAGCTCGACGAGATGCAGCGTTCGCTGGGGCTGCAGCCGCAAATGGTGCAAGGCCGCCGCGTCACCGACGGCAAGACCATCGAGGTGACGGTGATGGTCCTCAACGGTCTCCTGAACACTTCGCTGCTCGCGCAGTGCAAGGAGCTGGAGATCAACGCCGTCGGCTACTCGGGCGTGGATGCCGGTCTCGTCACCGTGCACAAGCGTGCGCCCGTCGTGCAGAAAGACGGCAGCACGGTGGACTACGGCTTCGTCGGCGACGTCGACAGCGTCAATCCCGAGGTATTGCGGCAGGCGCTGGACGCGGGCTTCATGCCGGTGGTCAGCCCGCTGTGTGCGGATGCGGAGGGCAACGTGCTCAACGTGAACGCGGACACGGTCGCGGCCGCCATCGGCGCGGCACTCGGCGCCGAGAAGTTGCTGCTGTGCACCGGTGCTCCGGGCATTCTCGAGAACATCGCCGATCCACGCTCGATCGTCTCCTACACCGATCTCGCCGGCTTGCAGCGTCTGCAATCCGCAGGCAGCCTCGCCGATGGCATGCTGCCGAAGGCCTCGGCAATCGAGGCCGCCATCCGCGGCGGGGTACGTCGGGTCCACGTCATCTCCTTCCGTAACGCCGACGCGCTGCTGGCCGAGGTATTCACGAACGAGGGCACGGGTACGCTCATCGTCAATGACGTCCAGGCGCTGAGCGCCGCCGAGCAAGGCACGCAGCCGTGAGCCGGCTGTGGGACAAGGGAGCACCGCTCGATGGGCGCGTACTGGCCTACACGGCCGGTGAGGACCACGCGCTCGACGACCGGTTGGTGCCCTACGACGTGCGCGCTTCCATCGCGCACGCCGAGGGCCTCCATGCGACCGGTCTCCTGTCCCACACCGATCTCGCCACGCTTACCCAGGCCCTGCAGGCGGCGGCGGATGCCCACGCCCGCGGCGAATGGCGGGTTCAGCTCGAGCAGGAAGATGGCCAGACAGCGCTGGAGGCGCAACTGGTGGCGCGCGCCGGCGAAGCCGGTGGTCGCATCCATCTCGGCCGTTCACGCAACGACCAGGTGCTGTCCGCGTTGCGGCTCTATCTGCGCGATGCCGTGGCCCAGGTGGCTGCCGGCGCCGAACAGGTGGCACAGGCGCTGGACCGCCTGGCCGCGCGTCATCCGGAACTGGCGCTGCCCGGTTACACGCACCTGCAGCAAGCGATGCCGAGCAGCGTCGCGTGGTGGGCCGGAGGCTTCGCCGCCGAGATCCGCGACGACGCGGCAGGCGTGCAGTCGGTGCTGCGTCGCCTGGACAAGAGCCCGCTCGGCTCCGCCGCGGGCTACGGCACGCCGGCACTGCCGCTGGACCGGGAGGCCACGGCGCAGCGTCTCGGCTTCGCCGAAGCACATTCACCGGTGACCGCGGTGCAGATTTCCCGCGGCAAGGCGGAAGCGCAACTGCTGTTCGAGATTGCCCTGCTGATGACGGACCTCGGCCGTCTCTCCGCGGACCTGATGCTGTACTACACGCAGGAGTTCGCGTTCGTGAAACTGCCGGATGCCTTCACCACCGGCAGTTCGATCATGCCGCAGAAGCGCAACCCGGACGTCTTCGAACTGATCCGTGGCCGTACCGCCACGGCGCAGGCCTGCCTGCACGAGGCGCTCGGCATCATCGCCAAGCTCACCAGCGGCTACCACCGGGACCTGCAGTTGCTGAAGGTTCCCGTGTTCCGTGGCATCGACCTGGCTGTTGCCACCACCGACCTGCTGCCGGTGGCGCTCGACGGCGTGACCTTCGTGCCCGAGAACATCCACCTCGATCCCTCCATCCATGCGGCCGAGCAGGCCAACCGGCTGGTGATCGAGGAGGGTATCCCCTTCCGCGAGGCTTATCGTCGCGTCGGGGCCCGCCTCTTCGGCGGCAAGTGAACTAGAAATCCCCGGCCGCGAAGGCCCGTACCGCGCCACCGCCCGACATCACCACCTCGAGGTGGGCATAGGCCTGCGGCAGCAGGTGGGTCGCGTGGAAGGTGGCCAGTGCCTCGTCATGCGGCAGCGCCAATGGATCGTTGGCGTTGCGGACCAGCGCATACAACCCGACCAGGTGGCCCGAGGCCATCAGGAAGTCGTGGGCGACCGCCCCGCT
>JBJTPC010000223.1:0-2561 GCA_046074905.1 Gammaproteobacteria bacterium | reverse complement strand
GTCGAGCAGGCACAACTCGATGATGCCCAGGCGGACCCGCCGCACGAGTCGCTGCAGGAACTCGGCGTCGCCGATGGCGTGAGCGAATTCGATCGGCTCGGAGGTCCAGTGACCCCAGATTCGGCAGTTGGCCGCTTTCTTCCGCGAGCAAGGACTTGCCGGGTCTGGAGATTCAGGGCACGACCGGCCTCACCAGAAGGGCTGGCTCAGGCAGCCAGTGAGCACCCCAAGCCGCTGCGGTCCGCCTGCTCGGGCTGCTCCTGCTCTCGCGAGAACTCGCGGCGCAGCGCGCACGTCGCGTCGGCCACGCGTCGTGCGAGCTCGGCAAGACGCGTCTGCGATGTCTGTGGCCCCGTCGGCTGCCCCTTGCGCCGCCCCGCGCCAGCTTCTGCTGACGCCGCTCGCCTCGCGACCGGCCTGGCCGGCACCCGGCCGTGCTGCGGCTGGGCGAGAGCATCACGCGGTCCAACGCCGCATTCGACGACCGTCCGGACGAGAAGCGCTTCTCAGACCGCAACGAGCCGTGTCTGTCGAATCGGTCTTCGGCTGGCTCACGCGCGCCGGTATGACCGACGGCAGCCCGCCCCTCCCCGGGCCCGGAAGCCCCGCTCCAGGATCATCGACTGCACCAGCACCCGGGCGAGCGCGGGCTCACAAGCGGCATCGGCATCGGTATCGGTATCGGTATCGGCACGGACCGGTCAATCCACCTTGATGTTCCGTTCCTTGGCCACCGTCGTCCAGCGGGCGCGGTCCGCAGCCACCATGGCCGCGAACTCGGCGGCCGTGCTCCGGCTGGGCTCCATGCCCATGGCGACAAAGCGCGAGGTCATCTCGGGGGTGTTGAACACCTTGACCACCTCCTCGTTGATGCGCTTCTGCAGTTCCGGCGCCAGGCCCTTGGGGGCGTAGAGGCCGAACCACGACATCACTGCGAATCCGGCCAGGCCGGACTCCGCGATCGTCGGGATCTCGGGCGCGAGCGGCGAACGCCTCGGGCCCGTGACGGCCAGTCCCTTGACCCGCCCTTCCTTGACGTGTGGCACCCCTGTGGGCACGGCGTCGATGGCCAGGTGAACGTTGCCGGCGATCAGGTCGGAGATCGTGGCGCCGGTACCCTTGTAGGGGATGTGCGTGATGGCCACGCCGGCGTCCAGCTTGAAGAGCTCGAACAGCAGGTGCGCATAGGAGCCGATGCCGCTGGAAACGTAGTTGAGCTTGCCGGGATTTGCGCGGAGGGTCGCGAACAGCTCCCTCATGTTCTTCGCCTCGAGCTTGGGCGTCACCAGCAGGATGTTGTTCGACTCGGCCAGCAGCGCCAGCGGCGTGAAGTCCCCGACCGGGTCGTAGCGCAGGTTGGGGTTCATGGCCGGCGCCACCGAATGCGTGCTGGCGGTGGCCACGAGCAGCGTGTAGCCGTCGCCGGCCGCTCTGGCCACCTCGAGCGAGCCTATCGAGCCGCCCGCGCCGGGCTTGCTGTCCACCAGGAAGGTCTGGCCGGTGCTCTTCTGCAGTGCCTCGGCGAGCATGCGGGCCAGCAGGTCCGTGGTTCCACCCGGGGCGATGGGCACCACGATCCGAACCGGCTTGTTCGGCCAAGCCTGCGCGAGGGCCGTCCCAGCGAAAGACAAGGACAGCGCAACAGCGCCGAGAAGACGCAAGGCCATCGCGGCAAGGATCTTCATGGGGTCACTCCAAGGTCAGGGGATCGGGGGGCGGCGGCAGCAGCACGGGTACATACATGCTGGAGTGCGGCCGCATACACCGGCACGGCAAGCCTCATTCGGGCTGGATGCCGGCTTCCTTGATCAGCCTGGTCCAGCGAGCCACCTCGAACTGGATCAGCCGGCGCACCTCGTCGGGTGGACCGGGCCGCGTCACGGCGCCCTCACGGGCGAAGAAGTCGCGCACCTCGGGGTGGGCGAGCAGCACATTGATGTCGTCGTTGAGCCGCTTGACAACCGGCGCCGGCAGGCGGGCGGGGCCCAGCACCGCCCACCAGGACTCGAGCTGAAAACCCGGAAGGCCCGACTCGGCTGCGGTCGGGATGTCGGGCATCAGCGGCGAGCGCTGCAGGCTGGTCATCGCCAGCGCCCTGGCCTTGCCCGCCTTGATGTGCGACTGCGTCGAACTGGGGGTGGCGACCACCAGGTCGAGATTGCCGCCGAGGACGTCCGTCATGGCCGGGCCGATGCCCTTGTAGGGCACGTGCAGCATGCGAACCTTGCCTTCACTCGCCAGCAACTCGCCGGCCAGATGGTTGGGGCTGCCCACGCCGGTGGAGCCGAAGCTCACCGTGCCCGGCCTGGCGCGGGCCTCGTCCAGCAGGTGGCGCAGCGTCTTGAACCTGGAGTCCGCCCCGACGACGATCAGGAGAGGGGTGATGCCCAGCAGGCCGACCGGTTCGAAGTCCCGGCTCACGTCGAAGGGCAGCCTGCGTCCGCTGGCAGCGCTGGTGGCGATGGCCACCGAGGTCAGCAGCAGCGTATGGCCGTCGGGCGCAGACTTGGAGACGAAATCGCTGCCCAGCGTACCCCCGGCCCCGGGCTTGTTCTCGACCA
>JBJTPC010000222.1:0-2633 GCA_046074905.1 Gammaproteobacteria bacterium | reverse complement strand
ACATCGAACTCGGTGATGATGATTTCGGCGATGCGCTCGATCAGCGTTTCCACCAACTGGAAGCTGCTGGCCTCCACGTAGCCGAGGATGCGCTTGGCCACCTTCTTGTAATTGAGGGTGTCGGCGATGTCGTCGGTAGCGGCGGCGCGGCGGATATCGACCGGCATCTCGAGGTCGATGCTGACGACCTGGCGCGTTTCGCGCTCCCAATCGTAGATGCCGATGATCGTCTCGGTCCGCAGTTCGCGCAGGAAGATGCGATCCATGGATGACACTGGCGAAGGCTCTCTCAGCAATGCCCCGGAGTGGCGGCGGGAAGGTGTGCCGGGCCGGATGAGGGCGCCGGGGTGCGCAGTGTATCCACTGGCCAGCGAGCGCGCGCGGAAATCTCGAGCCCGTCCTGCTCGCCGGCCTCGCGGCGGTACCACCCGGCGAGGGCGATCATCGCGGCGTTGTCGGTGCAGTAGAGCGGCCGGGGGTAGTGGGTGGCGACGCCGCGGGCGGCACAGGCCTCGGCCAGACGGGTCCGCAGGCGCCGGTTGGCACCGACTCCCCCGGCGACGACCACCCGTGGCGCACCGCAGGCGTCGAGCGCGCGGACAGTCTTGGCCACCAGCGTCTCGACCACGGCGTCCTCGAAACCGCGGGCGAGGTCTGCCCGGGCCTGGTCCCCCGCCTCGCCGAGGGCGCGTATCGCCAGGACGGCGGCGGTCTTGAGACCACTGAAGCTGAAGTCGCAGCCGGGCCGGTCGAGCAACGGGCGCGGAAAGGCGTGGACTCCCGGACGACCGGTCTCCGCGAGGCGGGCCAGCGCCGCCCCGCCGGGGTAGGGCAAACCGAGCAGCTTGGCGGTCTTGTCGAAGGCCTCGCCGGCGGCGTCATCCAGCGACTCGCCGAGCACCTCGTAGTGCCCGACCGTCCGCACGTGCACGAGCAGGGTGTGCCCGCCGGACACCAGCAAGGCGAGGTAGGGAAAGGCTGGCGCGGACTCCTCGAGGCGTGCGGCGAGCAGATGGCCCTCAAGATGATGGACGCCTAATGCCGGCACTTCCCATCCGAAAGCAAGACTTCTGGCAACGCTGGCTCCCACCAGAAGGGCCCCCACGAGCCCCGGGCCAGCCGTGTAAACCACTCCACCCAACTCCGGACCCTGCAACCCCGCCTGCGCCAGCACCCGGCGCACCATCGGCGCCAGTCGGCGGACATGATCACGGGAGGCCAGTTCCGGCACGACCCCGCCGTAGATTTCGTGGAGGTCCGTCTGGGTGTAGACCTCGTGCGCCAGCAGGCGTGGCACCGCCTCCGGCGGATGCCCGCCGGACCCCGGCAAACCGAGGACGGCGGCGGCCGTTTCGTCGCAGGAGGTCTCGATGGCGAGGACATACATTTGATTTCGCGCCTCGCGGTGCTTAAACTTCGCGGTCTTGCCCGGGTTGCCGGGCATTTTCGTCCAAGGCAGGAAGGCCCAGATGCCCAGCGTCCGTATCCGCGAGAACGAGTATTTTGACGCCGCGCTGCGTCGTTTCAAGCGCGCCTGTGAAAAGGCTGGCGTGCTGACGGAACTGCGTCGCCGCGAATTCTACGAGAAGCCGACCCAGGAGCGTAAGCGCAAGAAGGCGGCTGCCGTGAAGCGCCACCTGAAGCGCCAGACGCGCGACACCGGCGGCGGCCGCCCCGCTGCCCGCTGAGCCCGAGGGGCTCCGCATGTCCCTCAAGGACAGCATCACCGCGGACATGAAGGACGCGATGCGCTCGGGCGACAAGGATCGCCTCGGGCTCATCCGCATGCTCATGGCCGCCGTGAAGCAGCGCGAGGTCGACGAGCGCATCACGCTCGACGATGCCCAGGTGCTGTCGGTCATCGAGAAGATGGTCAAGCAGCGCAAGGAATCGATCGCCCAATTCCAGCAGGGTGGTCGCGAAGACCTCGTCGCCAACGAAACCCGCGAGATCGGCTGGCTGCAGGGCTACCTGCCGGCGCAGCTCTCCGCGGAAGAGATTGCCGCGCTCATCGATGAGGCGGTCACCGCCACCGGCGCCGCCACCATCAAGGACATGGGCAAGGTGATGGCGCAGGTGAAGGCCAAGGCCGCCGGCCGCGCGGACATGGGCGCCGTGGGCGCCCTCATCAAGGCGCGTCTCGGGGGCTGATGCCGGCCCGTGCCCGGCCCCGCTCCGGGTAGCAGCCATCGCCGCGTTCACGCCCACTGCCCCTCGACGCATCCGCATGGGCACGGGCGCGGCACCCCGCTCCTGCCCTATGCTTCCCCCATGGCCGGCCGCATCCCCCAGCACTTCATCGACGAGCTCCTCGCCCGCACCGACATCGTCGAGGTGGTTGGCTCGCGCGTGGCGCTGAAGCGCAGCGGTCGCGAATCGAAGGGCTGCTGCCCCTTCCACAACGAGAAGTCCCCGTCGTTCTTCGTCAATCCGGTGAAGCAGTTCTACCACTGCTTCGGCTGTGGGGCGCACGGCACCGCGATCACCTTCCTGATGGAACACGATCACCTCGGCTTCGTCGAGGCCGTCGAGGAACTGGCCGGTCGCGCGGGTCTTGATGTGCCGCGCGAAGGCGGCGACGGACCGGCCCGCGACCGACACAAGGATGACCTCCACGCCCTGATGGCGAACGT
>JBJTPC010000221.1:0-7529 GCA_046074905.1 Gammaproteobacteria bacterium | reverse complement strand
ACCGCCTGGAACACCAGGAACAGCGTCAGGCCGAGCAGCAGCGGTCCGAGCAGCGGATGCAGGACGAAGCGGTCGATGCGATCGGAGACCGTGATGCCGCCTGCCGCAGTGAGCTCGCCGAGCAGTCGGTAGGCGGCCTCGAGCAGTTCCTCGTCGCTCCGGTCGGCATCGACCGGCATCGCCACCGGACGATCCAGCGCGGCCAGCAGGGCGCGGGCCCCGTGACGCTCGACCGCCACGGTCTCGACCACGGGCACGCCGAGCAACGCCGACAGCGCGGCGGCGTCGACCTGGTCCCCGCGGCGCCGGGCAAGGTCGCTCATGTTCAGGGCCAGCAGCAGGGGCAGACCCGTGCGGCGCAAGGCAAGCGCGAGGCGCAGGTGGCGACGGAGGTCCGTGCTGTCGAGGACCGCCACCACGACATCCGGTGCCGGCTCATCCGCCAGACGACCGCGCAGGAGATCGGCCGTGACCTGTTCATCCGGGCTCTGCGGATCAAGGCTGTAGAGCCCGGGAAGATCCAGCACGCGGACCGGGCGGCCGCTCGGCGTGCGGAAGCGGCCCTCCTTGCGCTCGACGGTGACGCCGGCGTAATTGGCCACCTTCTGCCGACTGCCCGTCAGCAGGTTGAACAGAGCCGTCTTGCCGGAATTGGGGTTGCCCGCCAGCGCGACGCGCAAGGGTTGGACCGGTTCGAGGGACATGCGTGGGCGCCCCGCTCAGCCGGCCTGCGGCAGGACCTGAATGCAGGCCGCTTCGTGACGCCGCAGCGCAAACGTGGAGCGCCCGACGCGGACGGCCAGGGGTTCGCCGCCGAGGGCCCCGCGCGCCACGATGCGCACGTACTCGCCGGGCACGAAACCGAGGTCGGCCAGGCGGCGCTGCAAGGGAGCCTCGAGGGCCGAAAGCGTCGTCACGCGGGCCTCGACATCGACGGCGAGGTCGGCCAGCGGTCGGGCGGACGGAGTGGGGGCGGTCATGACCACATCCTAGCTGAGAATGGTTCGCATTTCACCTTTCAAGCACACTACCGGCGACCCGCATCGACCGCCATCCGCAACACCCGCAACACCGCGGCCCGTTCCGCGGCGCCGGCGGGCTTGGGTCGGGGTGTACGATGACCAGATGGTCTCCCCCGCTCCGCCGACCACCGCGGCTCCGGCCCCCCGGCCCGCCGCCTTCGTGTTCGTCTTCATCACCGTCCTGCTCGACATGCTGGCGCTGGGCATGGTGTTGCCCGTACTGCCCAAGCTCATCGAGAGCTTCGTGGGCGGCGATACCGCCCGGGCCGCACACTTCGTCGGCATCTTCGGCACCACCTGGGCGCTGATGCAGTTCCTGTTCTCGCCGGTGCTGGGGGCCCTGAGCGACCGCTTCGGGCGCCGGCCGGTGATCCTGCTCTCCAACGCGGGCCTCGGCTTGAACTACTTGCTGCAGGCGGTCGTGCCCTCGCTCGGCTGGCTGTTCGCCGGCCGGGTCCTCAGCGGCATCACCGCAGCCAGCGTGAGTACCGCGAATGCCTATGTCTCCGACATCACGCCTCCGGCCGAGCGCGCCGCCCGCTTCGGTCTGCTGGGTGCGGCTTTCGGCGCAGGGTTCGTGATCGGTCCGGGACTCGGCGGCCTGCTCGGCGCAGTCGACCTGCGTTTCCCCTTCTGGGCGGCGGGTGTCCTCAGCCTCGCCAACTTCGTCTACGGCTGGTTCGTGCTTCCGGAATCGCTGCCGCGCGACAGGCGCACGCCATTCAGCCTGCATAACGCCAGCCCCTGGGGCTCCCTCCGCCTGCTCGGCGCCACGGCCGACCTGCGCCGGCTCACGGCGATGAGCTTCCTGTTCAATCTCGCGCAGTACGCACTCAACAGCGTGTTCGTGCTGTATGCCGGTTACCGCTACCACTGGGGCCCTTGGGAAGTCGGCGTGGCATTGATGGTGGTCGGCGCCTCCTCGGCCCTGGTGCAAGGCGGGCTGATGCGTCCATTGCGGCGGCATCTCGACGATCGCCAACTGCTGGCGGTCGGCATCAGTTGCGGCGTCATCGGCTTCCTCGCGCTGGGGCTGGCCCCGAGCGGCGCCTGGTTCCTGGTCGCCGTGCCCCTCAACGCGCTGTGGGGCCTCGCCGGTCCGGCCGGTCTGGCCCTGATCACGCAGCGGACGGGCGGCGACCAGCACGGTCGCGTGCAGGGTGGACTGTCGAGCCTCGCGGGCATCGCGGGACTGGCGGGGCCCGTGCTGTTCACGAGCGTGTTCGGCTTCGCGATTACCCGCGGCGCGCCGCTGCACCTGCCCGGTGCCCCCTTCCTGCTGGCGGCACTGCTGGTGATCGGCGGCCTGCTGACGATCCGGCCGCTGCTGCGCCGGACCGATTGACGCGGCGCAGCGCGCAATGTACTAATGTTATGACAATCCCCCAGCTGACCCGGAGCGCCGGGCAGGAGCCGAGTGATGAGCCAACAGCGTGTGCAATCCGCCAAGCCCGCGCGTGATGCCGAGACCGAGTCCTGGCTGGCGGAGGAGATCGCCGACCAGCAGCGCCGCTACGACGCGATCGTGGCGGAGCAGGAGTCCATCACTCCCCAGCGCGAAATCTGGTACTCGAACTTCCTCGAGATCATCCAGACCCGCGGCTACTACGTGACCGGCGATCAACGCCGGTTGATTCCCAAGGCCGAGATTCCCGAGAAGCCGGACCGCCCCGACGCCATGCGCGTTGTCTGGTGATTCCCTTCCCGTCCTGAACTTCCCGGAGTGCCGCCATGGCCCGCCCGCATATCGAACCATTCGTCGAACTGATCGAAGGCTACAAGAAGTTCCGCCTGCGCGGCTTCACCGGTGCCGAGTACAAGACCCTCTCGCTGGATCCCGACACCGGGGCCTGTACCCTCAAGGTGAAGTTCAACGGCGGCTTCAAGCGCCCGCCGGGACTCTCGTACTCCGACATGGAACTGTTCATCCTGAACGGTGAAATGCAGGTCGGGGGACAGACCTGCCGTGAGGGCCACTATTTCTTCGTGCCCGCCGGCGTCGCCATGGGTGCGGTCGAGGTGGCTCAGGGCTGCGAAGCCCTGCTGTACTTCAACGACTCCGAGCCGCATTTCGAGCCCTCCGCCGAGAACCATCACTTCGCCCTGGCGGCCGGCTACATTTCGGTGAACTCCTACGAGGATCGGCCCTGGGCCAGCGGCTCGATCGTCTCGCCTTCGACGGCCACCGGCGTGATGCTGAAACTGCTCCGCTACGACCCGCTCACCGAGGCGATGACGTTCCTCTACTGCATGACCCCGGAGTACATCCAGGACAACATCAGTTACCATGACTGCGCCGAGGAGAGTTACCACATCTGGGGAACGAGCTGGATGATGCAGTTCGGCGATCTTCCCACCGGTGGCTACTTCTGGCGTCCGCCCTTCATCAACCATGGTGCCTTCCGCTCGAAGTACGGCTGCATCGCGCTCGGCCGCACGGACAGCAAGCTGCACAACTACTTCCACTTCAATCCGTGGTCGAACCCTTCCGAGAACCTGCACCGCGCAGCGGCCTTCCTCTACCGCCAGCGTCCGCAGTTGTTCAAGTGGATCGCCGCCACGGACCACAACCACCCGCACGGTCCGCAGGGCCAGGTCGAGGGCAGTGGCCCCGCCGAGGCACCACCGGACTTCGAGCGCAAGGAATATGCCAGTGACCCGCAAGTGGCCTACCTGCAGAAGCAGGTGTTCAGCTTCCTCGAAGCGGACCGCAGCGCCCCCAAGGCGCTCACGCCACGCGGCGCGGCGCGCCACATGGATCACTCGCACACCCATGACCACGACGGGCTCGGTCCGCACACTCACGGTCCCGGTGGCCATCACCACCACACCTGAGCCGCGCGCCGGGAGACGGGCATGAGGACGCGGGGCGGCACGGCCGCCCTGGCGCTGCTGAACCGTGACCTCATCGATACCCAGTCGCCGGCCCCGCTCTACTTCCAGCTGTTCACGGTACTGAACGACGCGATTGCCCGCGGCGTGATCCCGAACGGCTCGCGGATGCCCTCCGAGAAGGAGATTTCCGACCGGTTCGAGGTCTCGCGCATCACCGCACGTCGCACGCTTGCGGAGCTCGCCGCCAAGGGCCTGGTGGTGCGCCATCGCGGCAAGGGCACCTTCGTCCAGCACACCTACCAGCCGGACCCGATCGTCGCCCCCCTCAGCTCGATGATGGAGAGTCTCGGTCACATGGGCCGCGACACCACCGTCACATTGCTGTCCAAGCGGATGGACCCTCTCCCGGCGGACCTGCAGGAGGCATTCGCACTCGGCGCCGAGGTCAGGGTCTGCCACCTGGTTCGCCTGCGCAGTGACGGTGGCCGGCCTTTCGGCCACTACGTCTCCTGGACGCCGGGGTTCGATGCCAATACCTCGCGACGCGATTTCGAGGCGAAATCACGCATCGAGCTGTTCAAGGCCCATGGCATCCGCATCACCCGGGTGGAACAGTACCTGAGCGCCGAGGGGGCCTCGCCGGAAATCGCGCGTGCCCTCGACGTCACCACCGGCAAACCGTTGCTGAAGCTGGTGCGCTTCTCCTACGGCGCCGACGGCAAGTTGCAGGACCATCTCACTGCGCGCTACAACAGCGACCTGTTCAGCTACAAGATGGAGGCGGAGGTCTAGCCCCCGTCACGCGGTCCGTCGCCCTGCGGACTCGACCGGTCCTTGCCACCGGTCAGCAACCACCACAGCACCTGCGGCCGCAGCACCTTGCCGAGCAAGGCCCGCGCTTCGGCGGCACCCAGCGATGTCTCGCAAGGAAGGAAGCCTGCGAGTCCCTCCAGCACCAGTCGTCCGTCACGCACCTCGACCTGCTCGATTTCCACGTCGAGCTTCATGGCCGGCGTCACCACGCGCATCGTCAGACCTCCCGCGACGGCTGCGCCGCCGCATTCCGGCCCGCGGCCCGCCCCGAGATCATCGCCTCGGTGAGATAGGAGCCGTTCTGGTAGAGGTTCGAGAACATCGAGCCGAGCTCACCCGCCTCATAGAGTCCTGGAATCGGCCGACCCTGGGTGTCGAGCACCTCCGACTCGATGTTCCGGCGCGCACCGCCGCCGGTACAGACAATCGAGGGCACCACCGCGACGGCATGGAAGGGTGGCCGCAGGATGGGCTGCAGTGTCGCCTTCGAGCGTCCGAATTCGGTGTCCTCACCCGCGGCGCAGGCAGCGTTGTAGCGCTCGACCGTCGCCTGCAGCACGGCGGGATCCTGCCCGATCTTCCGGGCCAGTTCCTCGACGCTGTCCGCACGCTGGATCCAGCCCCGCTCGATCTCCACGCTGTTGTCGTCCGACCACGGATACTGTTCCACCACGGCGTTCCATGTCATCACCTTGGTGACGAGGCAGTTGTGCAGCCGCGTCACCTCGTCGAACACCATGTACACCTGGCCGACATGTCCGTGGGGCGTGTCGATCCACTGCGTATGCCGCTTCTCCTTGTAGTGCGTCAATTGCCACTCGAAGGTCTCGTTGCAGAAGCGGCGTCCGTCGCCCGCGACATCGATCCAGCTGAACGTCTGGAAGAACAACTGCCGCATGAAGACGGTGTCGTGACCGGGGAACGCGAATCCCGGCCAGATGCCGCCGGACTGACCGCGGTTGCGCAGGTGCCAGAGGTCGGCGCCTGCCTTCTGCAGGATCTTCAGTCCGTCACCGGTATTCCCCGGCGTGCCGAAGGGCCGTGCGTCGCCGAGACCGAAGTAATCCCGTTGCATCTGCAGGTTGTTCTCGAATCCTCCCGTGGCCATGACCACGCCCCGCCGCGCACGGATGGCCCGGCGCCGACCCTCCTGCTCGACGATGACGCCGAACACCTGGAGCGTGTCCGGATCCTGGACGAGATCGACCACCGGACTGTCGCAGCGCACACGGATCCCGCGGCGACGCTCGACGTTGGCCTTGAACGCCAGCCAGACGCCACTCGGCACCGGCAGGATGGTCGCCGAGAAAGCCACCGCCTCGCGCGCACCGAGTTCCGGGAACTCGAGCACCGCCGTGCGCTCGCTCCAGCCCACCGACCGGATATAGCGCGCCCCAGCCTCCGCGGCGCGCGCCTCGATCCAGGGCTCCAGCTCGACCATGCGCGCCGCCCAGGCATCCAGCATCTCCTCGGGAACGGGGTTCGGCTCGTTCATCCGCCGCTGGTAGTCCTTGAGCGCCTCCTTGTTGCGCGAGATCAGCAGCGACTGGCCGGAAACGCGGCTGTTGCCACCCACCCGCGACGCCGGCATCTTTTCCAGGATCAGGACTTCCGTTCCCGGGTGGGTGTCGACCGCCTCGATCGCGGTACAGGCGGCAGCGAGTCCATACCCGGCGACCACCACGTCGGCGACGTCGTCCCACTGTTTCACGGATGCAAGACTGGCCATGGCTGTTACCTCCGCGCTCGAAGGTGCCCGAAACACCCCCCGCGTGACCAACAACCGGTAGTTGTCATTCACAACCATTGCGGCGATTATCGGGAGCAGGGCGGAGGAGCGGCATGGAACTGCGACAACTGGCGGACTTCCTCGCGGTGCTGGACCGTGGCGGTTTCACGGCCGCGGCACGTGCGACCGGCAGGACCCAGCAGGCCCTCAGCAAGAGCCTGGCCACGCTTGAGGCCACCCTGGGCACGCCCTTGCTCGAGCGCTCGTCCCGCCAGCCCACCGCGGCCGGGAAGACGCTGGCCCTGCACGCCCGCCGCGCGCTGGACGAGCTGGCCGCCTGCCGGCGGCAGCTCCCGGGATCGTCCGGCGAGGCACCGGCGGTCCTGCGGCTGGGCGCCAGTCCGACGGCGGCCGCCGGGGTGGTCGGCGAAGCCGTGCTGTCCTGCGTGCAACGCGAACCGGCGCTGCGGATCGAGGTCGTGACCGGCCTGCGCGTCACCCTGCTCGCCGATCTCGCCGCCGGCAAACTGGACCTGTGCGTCTGCCTCGATACGGAAGACGGACGCTTTCCGGGACTGCGAAGGGAGGATCTGGGCCAGCAGTCCTATGCGGTGGTGGCCAACGCCAACCATCCACTGTCACGCCGTCGCAACGTTCCCTGGCGGGAACTCGCCCGCTGCGAATGGATTCTCGGAACGAACCTCTGGGAAGTCGAGACGGCCTGGGCCGCAGCTTTCACCGCCGCGGGACTGCCGGTGCCGGAACCTTCCCTGACCACCTCGTCGCTCGAGTTCTGCCGCAACGCCCTGCGCTCCAGCCTCCGGCTGGCAGTGCTGCCGCTGGCCCTGGTGGAGGCGGAACTCGACCGCGGAGAGTTGCGGGTACTCGCCGCGCCTCACGGCCGCTGGCTGCGACCGCTGGCGCTCTACACGCGTCGCGGCACGCGGCAGGCCGGCGCGTTGCTGCCCGCCCTGCGGCGGGCGGCCGAACGCGAGGCCCGCTGGTCCCGGCGCGAAACCACGGCCTGAGCGCCCCGACGACGACTAGGCGCCGTCGGCACCGACGGCGTTCATGTCGTTGCGATGGGTCTCCGGCAACAGCCACATGCTGAGGAAGGTGATCGCGCACAT
>JBJTPC010000220.1:0-2101 GCA_046074905.1 Gammaproteobacteria bacterium | reverse complement strand
GTGACGCGGGCCGCGGAGAAGCCCGGAACGGAAGCGGCCAGGCCCGAGATGTCCTTGGCGACCGCACGCTCGATGTCGCTCGCGGTGACCGCGGAAACCGAGACCGGGGTCGTCTGGAGGTTGGTGTCCACACGGCGCGTGGCCGTGATGGTGACCTCTTCAAGGCCCTCGGCCTGGTCCGCCTGGACGACCGGCGTGAACGCCGCCGCCGCAAGCGTCAGGGCGATGACCTGACGGAGGTGGTTACGGTGATGGATGTGAGTCATCTGTTCCCCTCGGGTGTGGTGTGCACGCCGCAGCCCCCGCCGCGGCGCTCATTCTCGAACGCTCGGGCTCTGGCCTCACGGTCGACTCTTGCGACAGTAAGTCAGGCCCAAGAAAAAAACAAGCGTGACGGTTTTTTCAACCGCGCATCGTTGCTTTCAAGCAACATTTCGCCCGCCGCCTTCAGCCGGATTCGCGGACCCGTGCGGCGGGTAGCTCACGCAACCACTTCATGGTGTCCTCGGCACTGACGATGTCGGCGTATCGCCGTTGCATGTCACGGAGATTGTCCTCGTGCGGGCGGCGGTCGCCGTCCCCGCAGCAGTCCTCGACCACCAGCACCCGGAACCCGTAGGAAAACCCGTCGACCACCGAGGCCCGCACGCAGCCGGACGTGGTGCACCCGGTCACGACCAGCGTATCGACCTGGTGCTTCGCAAGGAACGTGATGAGCGGCGTATGGAAGAAGATCGACGGCCCGCTCTTGCAGAAATTGAAGTCCGTCGGGTCGTCTACCCTGGGCTCCATCGCCTTGCAGGGATGGCCGTAAAGGAAATCCTCGCGGACCGCCTTGAGCTTCCAGCGCGGCATGTCGGCCTGGCTGCCATAAGCGGTGTAGCACTTCGCCACCGGAATACCGAGCGGGCGGGCGACGGCCAGCAAGGCCGCCGTCCGCTCGACGGCGGCATGGACCATCGGAAACCCGCCGATGGGATAGGCAGGGTCGGTGAATGCGGTCTGGAAATCGACCACCAGAATGGCGGGACGGGTGCCGCGACCGATATCGACGGACCCGTAGCCCGCCGCCGTATAGCTCGCTTCACTCACGCCCCACCCTCCCCGGCTCAGGCCTTCGCCTTCGCCTTGCCCTTGGCGGCGGCGATCTCGTTGGCAACGCGCTTCTGCGCCCAGTTGGTGAATACCGGCTGGGCGGGGGCGGCGTGGCCCGTCTCCGCCAGACAGCGACCCTTCAACTCCTCGATGGTCTTGAAACCGCGGTCGAACAGCTTCACCTCCTTGCGGGCAGCGCGGAGCTTCGCGCGGAGCTTCTCCGTGGCCGCGACGTCGGCGGTGCCGTCCGCCTTGATCACCACCCCGTAGCGCTTGGCGCCCTCCGGCGTGACCAGGCCGGCCTCCACGTCGAACACCACGCGCTCGACCTCACGCTCGAACGGGTCGCCGCAGCCGCCGCCACCCCAGGTGTCGGCCAGGAGCAGGTCGCCGGCCTCGACCTTGATGTGATCCTTCTTGGAGGGCAGATTCTCCGTCGTGCCGTCGGCGCGAATGAGTGTCTTCTTGCTGCGTGCTCCGGGTTCCCCGCCATTGACACCCCACGGGTAGGTCAGCCAGCGATCGTCGTGGATCGAGATCTCGCCCGGCTCCAGGAAGCGATAGCCGATCCGCAGCCCATTGCCGCCGCGGTTCTTGCCGGCACCGCCGGTGTCCGGAATCGTCTCGTAGATGTCGATGCGCAACGGGAAGTAGCTCTCGAGGAACTCGTTCGGCACGTTGGTGAACGCCGGCCACAGGGAGTGACCGTCCGGACCGTCGCCGAATGGCTTGCCCGGGATGCCGCCGAACGTGATCTGGTAAAGCTGGTACCAGTTGCCGTTGCGGTCATAGCCCGAGTACATGAAGTGCGGGCTGTCCGAGAAGCCTGCGGCGCACATGAAGGCCGGATTGCCCTGTCCGAGCAGTCCACCGAGGATGTCGAAGATGCGCCCCAGCGCATGCGTCCGGCAGGACAGCGCCGCCGGCTTGAGCGGCTTGAGCAGGGTGCCCGCGGGGATCCTCACTTCCATGAGGTCGTAGAACCCGTCGTTGAAGAGGATCTGCG
>JBJTPC010000219.1:0-7131 GCA_046074905.1 Gammaproteobacteria bacterium | reverse complement strand
GAGCAGCGAGGGAAGGTGCGCGGGCGAGAGCGCCAGGGCCTGCCGGAACGCTTGCTGGGCAGCGGCCCACTCGCCGCGCGCCAGCGCCATCTCGCCCCGCAACCGATGGGCCTCGGTGGTATTCCCCAGACCCGCCAATTCCATTTCCGCCTGCTTCAGGTTGCCGGAGCGGACCAGGGCCTGGACGCGGACGGGCAGCGCCTCGGCCAGCGGACCACCCGCCTTGAGGGCTTTCTGGGCCTCGATGGCCGCGGAGAACGGGTCTCCCCGGTCGAGCAACAAGCGGGCCAGAGACAGGCGCAGGGCGACGTCACCGGGCGTTTTTCGCAGTTCCGCCTCGAGTTCGATGCCCGCCTCGCGCGACGCGCGTGCCTGGGCGATGGCCTCGACGATTGCCGGGTCCTGGCTCGCCCCCCGCTGTGGCAAGACGAACTTCCAGAGCAGGCCCAGTCCGAGAAGCACCACCAGCGTGCCGCCGCTCCAGACCACCCACCGCCAGCGGCGCCAGGAGGGGATGTGGGTGGTGTCGGTAGGCAGGGCCATGGAGCGGATCCGGAACGAGTTGGGGGTAGCGGCATGCTAGCCCCCCCTCGTCCGCCCTACTGCGAAGTGGCTCGCAATCCCGGATTATGAAAAACGACCCGAGACGCTGCGGGGTACGGTTTTCAGCGGATGAACAGGTCCCCGCTGTTCACGAGGCATTGGCTGACCGGCAGACCCGCTGCCCCCGTCGCCGGAATCACCGTGTAGAAATCCCGGGCGTTTGCGGTCGAGCCGGCGGTGAGCAGATGCCCATCCGGCAAGCTGATGGCGGGATGGTCGAACGGGGCCGCCTGGCATTGGACGCGCCGGTCGGTCAAGGTCAGCATGAAGGCCACCAGGTCGTCGATTTCGGCGTCGGTGAGCGAGCGGGTCTCTTCCGGGAAATACTCCGGTTCGTCGACCTGCATCTTGATGAGCGGCTCGATGCCCAGCACGTTGGAGCCCTTGCCGGCATCCATCACCGGATGACCGCGGCCCAGCGAACCGGTGCCGCTGTTGTCGTTGTACTCCCACTCCGGATGCTCGGTGCCGTCACCGCGGCGATTGCCGCCACGGGCGTAGAACTCCACCACGCTGCGCAGGGTGGCATAGCCGCCGTTGTGGAAATAGGGCGCCGTCAGGCCGACATTCCGCAGCGAAGGGGTCTTGAAGGCGCCGTCCACGCCAAGCCGCTGCTCCGCGGGACGGAAAGCCGCCATCTCCCGCGCGTGGTTGCAGGCCTCGGGCGGATCCTCGGTGATCGGGCGCTCGAACCAGCAGGCATTGAACGGGAAGTTGTCGACTTTCAGCGCCGGCTCAGCCACCTGACGCGCGTAGGAGAGCGGCTTGCCCCAGGGGTCGTTGCCGCCGATGCCGGGATCGGTCGCCGTAGGCGTGACGCCCAGGTTGTACCAGCCCTCGTCGTACATCACCGGCATTGCGGTCGCGAACGGGGCATCGATGCGGGCAACGTTCAGGGCGTCCGGGACGGGCACCACGCCTGGCTCCGCCGGTTCCGGGATGATGAGCGGAGTGGCGGTGCTGAACATCGGTCCGGTATGGCAGTCCGTGCACTTGCCCTTGTTCGCGAACAGCAGTGCGCCGCGCATCTCCTGCTCGGTCAGCGCCACCCGACCCTCGAGTGCCTGGTCGAACGGGCTGTCGTCGCTCTTCAGGGTGGCCTCGTAAAGGGCGATGGCCACGCCCCAGAAGAGCGCGAAATTCAGTTCCTGCTGGGTATGGCCGTTGGCATCGGCCACCAGCGTCCCGTTCACCTTGCGGAACTTGCCGCTGCCCCGCCACCACTTCGTGTCGAAGCTGGTCTGGATGAGCGTGGAATAGGTGGTGTTGAGTCCCTTGCCCGAGATGTGACGCGCCTTGCCGAGCACGCTGTCGTTCGCATGCACTGCCTGCAGTTGCAGCGGCCGGATGCTGGCCAGTCGACGACCGAGTTCGGCGAAGTTGCGACCGCCGCAGGAGGCCTCCACCTCGCTCAAGGCAGGACCGACGGCCTGGCTGGCCAGCTGGCCATTGGCAAGGGCCAGCTTGCGCGGGGCCACGGAGTTCACGCCCACGGCCTCCACCACGAAGGCATTCGCGTTGCGCGCCCCGAACGGGTCCTCGCCATTGAAGACGGCGTTCGCGCGACCGTCCCAGAACAGGCGCCGGTAGAAGCCGGCATTGATCACCGTGGGCGCATTGCGACCCGTGACCTGGCGCAGCGGCTGGCTGCCGCCGTGGAACACGTCGCCCTTGCCCGGTTGGCACTGGTCGATGCTGGAGCCGCGCGTCGCCTGGACGAGGGTGCCGCCGAAGGAGCCGGAAGAGCCGACCACGTCATTGGTGGTGTAGAGCACCTCGGAATTGCGGTCGCGGGGATCCTTGAGACGATGCAGCGGGAAGTCGTTCACGCCGAGGGTGAGGTTGTTGCCCGCCTGCTGGCCGGAAGCGAACTCGCCGCTGGTGCGTGTCGGGGACAGCGTGTGCGAGGCTGCTCCCGCCGTGCCGGTCAGCCCACCGAAATCCCGGTCGCCGCCGGTGAAACGCAGGTCTCCGGTGCCGGGATTGACCTGGTGGGTGATCCGGTTGTCCGCGCCCGCCGCGAAGTGGCACGAGCCACAGGCGATACCGTCGCTGCCGGCCTGCTGGTCCCAGAAGAGCGCCTTGCCGAGCAGCAGCGCGTTCTGGCGGTTCGAGACGATACCGACGAGATTCGGCAGCGCCATGTTGTGGGGCTTGAGGCTGCCGAGGACCGCGAATGGATCGGTCTGCGGCCGTCCGATCACTTGTCGACCATTGGCTTCGGGACCCACGCTGATTGGCGCCGTGGTGCTCGCCTCGGCGAGGCCTCCCAGCAAGGGCAGCGTGTACAGCAGGGCCAGGGCCACCGTCAGTGGCTTGTGGAAATTCATCGCTCGTCCTCCGGGGGAAGGCAGCAGGGTCCGGGTCGGCTCCCGTACCGCAGACGGTCCCGGGGGAGACCGTCGCGGAAGGGGTGGGAGGCCCGGATCAGTCGATGCGGGTTCGGTCGTCGATCAGTCCGCCGCGGCCACGCCGGGCACCAGTTCCACTTCGCTGGCGGGACGGTACATGCGCAGGACGTTGTTGGCGATCAGGCTCGGTGGCGAAGCAGCCGGGCAGCCGGCCCAGCGATCGAGCTCCTCGACGCCGTAGCGCAGCATGCCGAGATGCGAGGCATTCTGCAGGTCGAACTCCGGCACCGGCTCGAAGAAGCCGAGCGCGAGACGCAGCTTCTCGAAGGTGGCGGGATCGCCGGTGAGGAAGCGCCAGCTGCCGTCGGTCGGGATGTCGTGCATCTCCGTGTAGTGCTTGAGCTTCTCCGGGGTATCGACCGCCGGCTGGAGCGTGAAGGTGAGCATCACGATCTCGCGGCCCATGCGCTCGCCGAACTCCTTGTGGACACGCTTCAGCGTCTCGGTCTGCAAGGGGCAGATGCCCTCGCAGTCCGCGTACATGAAGCTGAGCAGGACGACCTTGCCCTTGACCAGGTCGGAGTGCAGGCGATGACGCACGCCATCCTGGTCGATGACCTCGACATCCGGAATGCGATGGGCCGAACGACCCGGCCGCGGCTCCGCGCCCTCGAGCTTCGGACCGTAGGGCAGACCTTCGACCTGGAGGCCGGCGGCTCGGGCGGCCGGTACGAGACCGGCAGCCGCGAGACCCGCCGCGAGCAACGCGGCGGCCATCCAGGAAGGCGCGGCATGCAGGGGACGATGCATGGATTGGCTCCTGATGAGTGAAGTGGAGAGGGTGGGACTCAGGCCAAGGTCGGCGGATTGACGACGTCGAACCGGCACATCATCGCGTGGTCCTCGTGCACCGTGTTGTGGCAGTGCATGACGTACCGACCGGCCTCCGGCTTGTAGGCCGGGTTGGGCGGGTTGTAGTTCGGGTCCGGGAAGTCGCGGAAGTTGATGAAGATATCGACCTTCTCGTTGGTGTTGACGTGGTACAGATCCTTCCGGCCGCGCTCGTGCACCGGCGGGGCCACCCCGTTGCGCGAGAGAATGCGCCCTTCCTCGAAGTGGATGTGCATGGGATGCACCCAGCCACCCGAGCTGTTGGACATGGTCCAGATCTCGGCGGTGTTGCGCGTCGGCTTGGCTTGCGAGGAGGCAATCGAGGGCTCGAAGATCTTGCCGTTGATCGTCCAGGAGCCACCGCTGCGACCGATGTCGAAGTTGCGGCGGGCAACCACCTTCTTCAGGTCGATCTGCGGATAGGGACGCAGGATCTGCGTCAGGCCGACCGGGCTGAAGTAGTCGTAGCTGGTGTCCACGGCCGGCTTGGCACCGACGATGAACTTCATGACCGGGATGCCCGGCGAGAGCAGCTTGCCCGTGGGCTTGCGGCCATCGGTCTGGTCAGCGCGGTTGTACATGATGATTTCATGACCGGGCTTGGCGATGCGGTTGAAATCCACCAGCACGTCGTAGCGCTCGGCCACCGAGTTCATGATGAAGCCGCGCGCGACCGGCCGCTCGAGCAGGTTGCCGTCGCTGGCAATCTGCAGGAACGGATTGGTGAGCCAGGTGTTCGTGGTCTTGTTGTACAGGTAGAGCTGCAGGATGCGCGACGGGCCGGTGTTCAGCATGCGGAACCGGTAGCGGCGGCAGTCCACGTTGAAGTAGGGCTGGATCACGCCGTTGACGGTCGGCTTGTCGCCGAGGATGCCATCGAGGTTGAAGGTGTCGAAGAACAGCTGGCCGTTCTGGTCGAATACCTTGTCGCACATCGCCAGCGGCACGTCGTACTTGCCGCTCGGCAGGCGCAGACCGGTGGTCTCGTCGCCGGTGTCGAGCTCGTCACGGGCGATGAACAGGCCGGCCATGCCCTTGTACACGTTGGCCGTGGTGAAGTCCGGCACGTGCGAGTGGTAGAACATCGTGTTGAGCGTCTCGGCCGGATCGCCCCAGTTGCCGGCGGAGAGGTCGTAGCGGCGCATGAAATTGCGGTCCGCCTTGGTGTTGTAGTGGTTCCAGGCCGCACGCATCACCGCATTGGTGGTGCTCTTGTTGCCGTAGTAGTTCTCGAACTGCGGATCGGTGAACCCGGCACGCGCCATCGTGTAGTAGTGGTCGCGGAACCACGGCGCATCCGAGGGCTCGGCCACGACGCGGCGGTCGCTGACGCCCCAGGGGCCACCGTCGGACTCCGAACCACTGTGGAAGTTGTGGAGGTGCGTCAGCAGTACCGGCGCGCCGTAGTCCAGGTTCGGGTTGGCGGGCAGCTCGTTCGCATGACGGACCACCACCGGCTCGCCATAGTTGGCAACGATGGTCACTCCGGGGAACTGGTCGCCGTGGCACCACATGGTGCTGGCGGGGAGGTCACGGTGCCACTTGTGAGCCACTTCCTGCGTGGGCAGGATGTAGAACCGCTTCGGCTTGAAGCGGTCGACGTACTGGAACTTCTGCTTCCAGGCGGCAGTCCGGCAATCGTGCTCCGCCTTGGCGGGTGCGCCGGAGATGGAGCGGAGGACGGTGCCGTCCATCCGCGAGCTGCCGTGATCGGCGAACTGCGCCTCGGTCACCTCGAAGCCGGCATCCGTGGCGGTCTTGGGCAGGGGCAGCGCGTCGACGAAAGGCTCCGTCGGCGGCGAAATCATGTCCTGCGCGCGGGCGCCCTGCGACCCCAGCCCCAGGAATGCAGTCCCGGTGCCGAGCACGCCCAGCTTCATGATTTCGCGGCGGCTGAGACGGGCGCGGGTGATCTCCCGGCGGAAATCCAGGGCCCACTTGGCCTCGCGCTCGTGTTTGCTCATCGTCATGGTCAGAATCTCCCGAAAATTTCCTGTTGCCTGGGCAGCGGCTGTCGGCCTTCGCTTCTCGTCGACCCCCGGCGTCGTGCCGGCCGCTGCCATGCCGAGTTGAATCCAAGTCCCGTGCCACAGGAAGTTTTTTCAGGAGAATCATGGCCTTGGGGTCAAACCCCCATGGGGGTAGCCACCCCCGTGTAAACCATTCCGACGGCTCGCGGTTAGGGGTTTTCCGAAGGTGTCCCACGGGGGAACCGAAAAACGATTGCAGCGCGCCTGCGGGAAAGCTCCCGGCGCAGCGACTGCGTTGGGGAAAAACCCCGGGAATACGCGGCGTAAATGGAGGGTGGATCCCTCGGGGGATGGACACTACCCGATCGCTGCGGCGGAAGGCGGGGCGCTGCACCCGGTCGCCCCCCCCGAAAACTGTGAGACAAGT
Source organism: Gammaproteobacteria bacterium (assembly GCA_046074905.1). Lineage (GTDB taxonomy): Bacteria > Pseudomonadota > Gammaproteobacteria > Steroidobacterales > Steroidobacteraceae > CAIOHZ01. Next base: position 889 of record JBJTPC010000219.1, on the reverse strand, counting down.
CCCGCTCCGGACTGTCGGCGGTTTATACAGTGAGCGACATGGCGAATTCACAGGAACTCGCAACCCTTTGCCTGAAATGACTTTTTCGGTTTTCGGCATGGGATTTGCAAATTCTTGCGCAACGCCGCCAGCCCCTTGGCGGTTCTGGGAGTAACAGGTCATGAAGACGAAGCGCATCAACAAGGCCGGTTGGCTCGCCGGGCTGATCCTGGCCGGGTTCACCGTCCAGGCGCAGGCTGCCCCGGTCACCTACCTGATCGGTCTGGTCACCGCCACCCTGGGATACACGGACAGCTCGGGAACCGCTGCCACGGCGACGCACGAGTACTCGCCGGCCTACGGCGCCGAAACGCAGAACGACTACGCGGGCGCCGGCCCGGTGGCCGGAACGGGCATGGAGTCCACGCTGGATCCGTCGCTGCTGCTCGGCATGTTCGATAACAGCGTCGGCGGGGCCTACACCGACAACAGCTTCCAGTACACGCTGGACAACACCAACGGCACGCAGGATTTCCTGGCGCCGCACCTCGACCTGTTCGTCAACCTCCTGTTCTTGTCGCCCCGGGATGGCTGGATGGCCTACTCCTACACGGTGGGCAACTGGACGCTGATGCTGGATGACTTCCTGGCCGGCAACCCGAACTCGGTGTTCTCGTCGACCTTCACCTTCACCGAGAACCCGGTGAACGAGGACTCGATGTACCTGTTCAGTTCCCTCGGCCCAGGCGTCTACGTGACGGCCACCTTCGGCGGCGGTAACGCGGTGCAGGGCAGCAACGTCTTCGGCGCCGGACTGACGCCGCTCGCCTCAGCGATTTCTGCCGGCGGTGCGGCTTTCACCCTGTCCACCGTCGATGTGCCCGAGCCGGGCAGCCTTGCCCTCCTCGGT
>JBJTPC010000218.1:0-5465 GCA_046074905.1 Gammaproteobacteria bacterium | reverse complement strand
GGGGGGGGGGGGGGGGTATACGTCCAGGTGAACTCCCTGGCGGAAGGGGAACTCCGTGCGGTCGCCAATCGCCACTTCCGGGAGGCGGGCCGTGTCGGCATCGCGGCACTGCGCTACGTGCCGGCCGCCGACGAGTCGCTGGAGTTGCTGCGATACCGCGCAGGTCATCTCGACGTCACCGCCAGCATCCCCACCGACCAGGTCGGTTGGGCGCGGCGGGAGCGCCCCGCTGAACTTCAATTGGCGCCGCAGAACTCGACGTTTTTCCTCGGGCTCAACCTGCGGCACGGCCCCCTGCGTCAGTCTCCCGGATTGCGCGAGGCGCTGTCGCTGGTCATCGACCGGGATTGGTTGACCTCGCAACTGCTGGGCGCGGGGCAGGTCGCGTCCTATCGGCTTGTACCCCCCGAGTTGCTGGACGAGCCCGCGGTTCTCCCGGCATGGCGGCAGTGGTCCATGGAGGCACGGGTGAGGCTCGCGACACGCCTCATGGCGAGCGCAGGTCATGGCCGTCGCCGGCCCCTGCGGTTGCGTGTCCTCTACAACCGCCATTCCACCGTGCGCCGGGTGGTGCTGGCGATTGCCGCGATGTGGCGCGAGCGGCTGGGGGTGGAAGTGCAGTTCCTCGACGAGGAGTTCGCCACTTTCCTCGAGTCCCGTCGGCGTCGCACGGCCTGGGACGTGGTGCGGTTGGGCTGGACCGCTGATTTCCCCGATGCTGCCAGTTTCCTCGAGGTGTTCCGCTCTACGAGTGCGGACAACGATGTGGGCCATGCGGATCGGGACTATGACGCCTGGCTGGACAAGGCGGCTAGCACCACCGGGGCGGTGCGTCGCGAGGCCTTGCAGGCGGCCGAGGCGCGGCTCCTCGGGAACCATTGCCTCGTCCCCGTCTACTTTCTCGCTGCGCGGCGGTTGGTCAGCCGGGATGTGGTGGCCACACGTCCAACGGCGATGCATCCGGGAATGACGCGCCATTGGCGCTGGGCCGGTTCCGGCCCGGAGAATGCGGGTCACCGACCGGGCGACGATCCCGGTCAGTGACCCGGCGCGGAATCACTTTTCCGCGGGTGCCGCCGGCGCGATGGCTGCCGGGGACTGGTAGTGGTTCTCGACCTTGGTGTTTTTCTGCAGGTTGTCGACATACTGGTTGACGCGCTTCTGCTCCACCGACTGCGCCAGCTGATCCTTCACCGTCTCGAACGGCGGCGGCGGTGCTGTCGGGCGCACCCCGGTACGCAGGATGACATGCCAGCCGAACTCGCTCTTGACGGGCTCACGCGTGAATTCGCCATCCTTCAGGGCGGCCACTGCGTCGGAGAAGGGCTTGACCATCTGCTCCGGCGGGAACCAGCCAAGATCCCCGCCCTTTTCGGCGGATCCGGGGTCCTTGCTGTTTGCCTTGGCGAGGTCGGCGAACTTGCCGCCCTTCTCGATTTGGGCAATCAGTTCCCGCGCCTTCGCTTCGTCGTCCACGAGGATGTGGGAGGCCTGGAACTCTTCCTTGGGCAGCTTGGCGACGAGCGAGTCGTACTCCGCCTTCAGTTCCTCATCCGTCGGCTTCTGGTCCTTGAAGTGCGATTGGATGACGGCGCGGGCCAGGACCTGCATGCGGGCGAGCTCGAGTGCCGCACGATGCTCGGGCTTGCTGGCAAGCCCCTGCTTCTCGCCCTCGCGGGCCACCACGGCGAGCTTGATCAGGGAGTCCACGACCTGCTTCTGCTGGTCCGGGGGCAGGTCGGCAAAGGCCTTGCCGCCCTGGGCCTTGACGAAGATGTCGAGCGCCTCGGCGGAGACCGCCTGCCCGTCGACATGGGCGATCGGTGGCTTGGGGGCGTCGGCAGGGCTGGTGCCGGCCTGGCAAGCAGAGAGGGCCAGCGCGCCGCTGGCGGTCATCAGGAGGGCGATCTTCTTCATGGGCTTCCTTGTTGGGTCTTCAACTGGGTGAACCGGTCGGCCGTGGGGCAGCGCCGGATTTCCACCCCGGCACTTTACCCCGTTCCGGTGTCTGCCGGGGTGCCGGCCGGGAGCTCGGCCGCAATGGACAGGGCGTGGATATCCTCGGGAATCATTGGCGCCGCCGCGGCATAAACGAGCCGGTGGCGCGCCAGCGTGCGCAGTCCGGCAAAGCGTTCGGACACCACCTCCACGTGAAAGTGCCCGGCTCCACCCGCACCGGCGTGGCAGGCATGGTGATGGCTGTCATCCCTGACCCGTGCGCTGCCCGGGCCGAACTCGGCCTCGAGCAAGGCCCGCAGGGCCGCCACCCGTTCGGCGGGATTCATGGCCCCGGCTCCACGGGTTCGGCGTGGCGTGACAACCACAGCATCTGCAGGACGGCGAACACCAGCACGACCCCGACCGTGGCGAGTTTCCAGGTCGCCCAGGCATCGCGACTGTAGTGGAGGACGAAGACCCCGTTGACGACGGCCAGGACCACGAAAAACACCGACCAGTGGAGGGTGGCGACAATCCAGATGCGACGCTCGGTCCTGAGGGCATGGCCGAGGGTCCGCTGGAGCAGCGGTTGCCGACCGATGAAGGTACTCAGGGCGAAGGCCAGGGCCAGCAGGAGGTAGAGCACGCTGGGTTTCCAGACGATGAATCGGTCGTCGTGGATCAGCAAGGTGAGGCCACCGAACACGAGGACGATGGCGGCACTCGCCAGCAGCATGCCGCTGACCTTGCGGTGGCGGAAATACTGCCAGGCGACTTGCAGGACCGTGGCGACCAGCAGCGCCGCCGTCGCCGCATAGATGCCGGAAGTCTTGTAGACGCCGAAGAAGAGGAGAACCGGGAGGAGATCTTGGAGTGCCTGCATCCCCGTATGATAGCGGTCCCATGAGCCAGTTGTTCCATCTCCATCCCCGGGACCCGCAGCGCCGCCTGCTGCGGCAGGCCGCCGAGTGCCTGCGGGGCGGGGGGCTGATTGTTTACCCCACGGACAGTTGTTACGCCCTGGGTTGCCATATCGGCGACAAGGAGGCGATGGAGCGGCTGGCGCGGATCCGCCAGACGGACCGCCATCACCACTTCACCCTGGTCTGTCGCGATCTCTCGGAGATTGCGCGGTATGCGCGCGTGGGCACCTGGCAGTACCGACTGCTCAGGGCGAATACTCCGGGTCCCTACACTTTCCTGCTGCAGGCCACCCGCGAGGTGCCCCGCCGCTTGCAGCACGCCAAGCGGTCGACCATCGGCATCCGTATCCCGGACCATCCCGTGCCCCTGGGGCTGCTCGAGGAGCTCGGTGAGCCGCTCATGAGCAGTACGCTGTTGCTGCCTGGGGACGAACTGCCCATGACCGATGCCGGTGAAATCCACGCGCGGCTCGGGCGCGCGGTGGATCTCGTTCTCGATGGCGGCAATTGCGGCCTCGAGCCGACCACGGTGGTTGACCTGGCGGGGGAGGCCCCGGTGGTGGTCCGGGAGGGTCGGGGGGACCCCGCGCCGTTTGTCTAGCACCGGATGCCGGCGGGTCCGCCGACGTATAATGCGGCATGGATATCAACCAGGTGCTCCAGCAGGTCGCGGTGATGGGATTGCCCGTCCTCACCGCCATCACGCTGCATGAAGTCGCCCACGGCTGGGTGGCCCGTTCTTGCGGGGATCGCACCGCCGAGGCCCAGGGCAGGCTGAGCCTCAACCCCATCACGCACGTCGATCCCGTCGGGACGGTGGCAGTTCCCGGCTTCCTGCTGCTGATCGGCGCGCCCTTCCTGTTCGGCTGGGCGAAGCCCGTGCCGGTCAACCCCAATCGTTTCCGGCATTACCGGGCGGATTGGGTCAAGGTGGCTGCGGCAGGGCCGGCCGCCAATTTCCTGATGGCGTTGCTGTGGGGCTTGCTCGTGGTGGCTGCGGTGCGCCTCAACGGGCAGGGACCGTCCGACAACGTCTATCTCGATTGGTTGGTCCGCATGGGCTCCTTCGGCGTCCTGTTCAACATCGTGATTGCGGTGTTCAATCTCCTGCCGATTCCACCCCTGGATGGCGGCCGCGTCCTCACGAATCTCCTGTCGCCGGGCAGTGCCCTGGCGCGCGGACTCGACCGCGTCGAGCCCTGGGGCGTCTATCTCGTGCTGGCACTGCTCGCCACCGGCGTGCTCGGCAAGCTGATTGACGGACCGGTGAGTTTCATCAACGGGCTCTACGACAGCCTGCTGTCCCTGCTGCTCTGATTCCGAGGACCTGCGCTTGAGTGATTCCCCTGCCAGTTCCCAGCGTCGCGTGCTGTCCGGCATGCGCCCCACGGGCCAGTTGCACCTTGGCAACTACCACGGGGCCCTGCGCAACTGGGTCGACCTCCAGCATCGCTACGACTGCTACTTCTTCGTGGCCGACTGGCACGCCCTGACCACCGGCTACGAGGACACCTCGAAGCTCGAGGAGTATGTCTGGGAGATGGTCATCGACTGGCTGGGAGCGGGCCTGGACCCGGAGCGCTGCACGTTGTTCCTGCAGTCGCGGGTGCCCGAGCACGCCGAGCTCCATTTGCTGCTGTCCATGGTGACCCCGCTCGGCTGGCTGGAGCGCGTGCCCACGTACAAGGACCAGCAGGAGCAACTGCGCGAAAAGGATCTCGCCACCTACGGCTTCCTCGGCTATCCGCTGCTGCAGAGCGCCGACATCCTGCTGTACCGTCCACAATACGTGCCGGTGGGCGAGGATCAGGTCGCCCATGTGGAAATCACCCGTGAAGTGGCCCGCCGGTTCAATCATCTCTTCGGACGAGGTGCGTCCTTCGATGCACTGGCCGCGGCAGCCCTGGAGCGGGCCGGCAGCGAGGGGCAGGAGCGCCTGAAGAAGTGGCGCAAGGCCTGGCAGCAGAAGGGTGACGAGGAGTCACGGCGACGGGCGCAGGGGTGGCTGGAGGGTTCGGCCTTGGCTGCCACGGATCGGGAGATCCTCGCGGGCTGGCTGGACGGCAGCGGCCGGGCCATCCTGCCCGAGCCGGAGGTGCTGCTGACGGCGACGCCGAAGGTACCTGGACTCGACGGCCGCAAGATGTCGAAGAGCTACGGCAATACCATCGGACTGCGTGAGGACACGGACAGCGTCGCACGGAAACTCCGCACCATGCAGACCGATCCCGCGCGCGTCAGGCGCACCGATGCGGGTGACCCGGACAAATGCCCGGTCTTCGACCTCCATCGGGTCTATTCCAGTGGCGAGACTTGTGCGCGGGTGGCGACCGGCTGTCGCACCGCTGCCATCGGCTGCCTCGATTGCAAGCAGCCCCTGATCGATGCCGTGGTGGTGGACATCAGCGCGATTCGCAATCGCTCGCGCCAATTCGCCGAGGATCCCGCCCGTGTGCGGGAGGTGATCGAGGCCGGCTGCCAGCGGGCCCGCGACGTGGCGGGCAAGACCATGGATGAAGTCCGTGGTGCCATGGGCCTGCGTTACCGGTGAGCACCATGAAGCCCGAGTTGCACGTCATCGAAGGGGGAATTGCCGCTGCAGAG